>CAYTUO010000155.1:0-9575 GCA_964441015.1 uncultured Pleurocapsa sp. | reverse complement strand
CCTCCCTGGTCTAAAGACACAGGGCTTCCGCACTCCCGTACTGTCATGGTGAAATTAAAAAATGATGCGTATTCTTCTAGTAGATGATGAGGCAGAATTAACCGAACCCCTAACTCGCGTCTTATCCCGTGAAGGTTACGAGGTAGATGTAGCCGATAGCGGAATCGCTGGTATGGAGTTGGCCTTACAAGAAGAGTACGATTTGCTCATTCTTGACTGGATGTTGCCTCATCAGTCGGGAATAGAGATTTGTAAGGAGTTGCGATCGCGCGGGAAAACCACGCCAGTTTTGTTTCTCACCGCTAAAGATACCATCGATGATCGCGTAATCGGCTTAGATGCAGGAGCAGATGACTACCTCATCAAACCTTTTGAATTGAGAGAATTACTAGCGCGAGTCCGTGCCTTGCTTCGCCGTTCGTCAGCCTTCGAGCCAACTATGACGACAACGCGATTGAAAGTTGCCGATCTAGAACTCGATAGCGAAAACCAGGTAGCTTACCGCCAAGGGCGAACCATTCACCTATCCGAGAAAGAAATTCAGCTACTGTCCTTTTTCATGCGCCATCCCAGTCAATTGCTCACCCACGAGCAAATCTATCAGTCTTTGTGGATGGAAAAAGAGCAGCCCAATAGCAATGTTTTAGCAGCACTCATTCGTTTATTGCGTCGCAAAATCGAAGCTGATGGAGAATCCCCCTTGATTCATACGGTCTACGGAAAAGGGTATCGCTTTGGAGAAAATAGTTGAGACCCAGCAAACCTCGTTAAAATACTTAAGTAGTTTTACAAAAGTACATAAAGATTGTGATTGTTGCCTACCCGCGTAAATTTAACAACTCCATGAGCGCCCGCGATGTCATGAAAAGAGTCGTGGAAGATCGAGAAATTCACGTAATTACTCTCAATCGCTACCGCTACAACGAACAACGTAGCTGTAAAGACCTCACCGATCTCATTGAAAAGCTCAACGGTCAACCGAAAGACCTAGTACAAGACCTATCTCGGCATATTGCTGAAGAAGCTCGCCATGCCATGTGGCTGACAGATTTGTTAATAGAGCTAGGAGCCGATATTGGCAAACCTCCAGGAGTGTCCTACATCGATGAATTTGAGCGCTTGTTAGACCAAGAATCCTTTTATTCACAAAGTAAACGAGAAGATGGCATCATTGCTGCTCTAGCATCAATCAACGTTACCGAAAAACGAGGATGCGAGTACTTCTCCGCTCATATTTACGCTCTCAAAAAAGCTCCTCAGACACCGGAAAATATCAAAATCAGGGAAACCATTGCAAAAATTTTTCCTGAAGAAGCAGGTCACGTTCGCTGGGGAAATCGCTGGCTTGCCAAAATTGCCCAGAAAAGCCCAGAACATAGAGAAAAAGTAGAGCAGGCAAAATGTAAGTATGCAGCGATCGAACAGGCAGCTTACGAGGCAGGAATGGATATTATGGCTGGTGCAGAACTGCGCCGACTCAACGACCTGATGGAAATTGCCAATACCATGCCTATCTGGGAGCGCCCTCAGTATCTTATGGAGCGCCTACCTCAAACTATATTATCTCCCGATTTACAAGCGATCCGACTAGAAGCAGCAAAACGTTCATGGAACCGCAATCCCCAAGAGTTTATGGAAAAGTTCGTGCCGATGTTTTTAAATGGCTTGAATAAAGGTCAGTGATTGGTGATTGGTGATTAGTGATTGGGAAATCAAGCAAAATGTTACCCCAATTTCCCAGTTATCCTTCACCAATCAATCGATGAAAGGATTTTGGATGAAAGGATTGTTTCTTCCCTGCTTCCCCTGCCCCTCTGCTCCTCTGCTCCCTTGTCCCCCTTGTCCTCCCACCCTCCCCACACTCCTAATCACCAATCACCAGTCACCAGTCACCTTCTCACCAGTCACTTACGTTCGGGATGTTCTGCTTTTGGTGGAAGAATACCAATGCGATTAACTTGATGAATTAATTGATACAAGCGTCCGAAATTCCGTTGATTGAAGTGAAAAACCAGACGCGGCAAATGTTCAGTTCCGTCTCCGATTTCTTGGGGGAGGACGTTGCTTCTTTCGATTTTGCCTTCAACGAGAATGTCGTTAAAATCTTCATTGAGTTGTTCGACTTGAGCATCGGATAATTCGCAGTTGAGCCGCATGACAAATTGTTTGCCAACGTAGCGGCTAGAATGATAGACCTGATAAAAATTGCGAATCGTGTCGCAAGCAACCCCAATATCATCTGTAATGGTATAAAGACTGAGATCCTCTGGACTGATTAAGCCTCGTTGCAGTAAGTTTTTCTGAACATGCTCGTTCCATTGGAACCAATAATCGCCTCCTGGTTCGTCAATTAACACCAGAGGAGAGGGGCCATATTTTCCGGTTTGGCAAAGGGTCAGGGTTTCAAACGCTTCGTCTTGAGTACCAAATCCCCCGGCAAAAAGTGCAACTGCGTCGCTTTCTCTCAAGAAAAAGAGCTTGCGTGTAAAGAAATACTTAAAATTAATGAATTTCAAGTCGCCCGCAATAAAAGGATTTGCCTCCTGCTCAAAAGGTAACTGAATATTCAAACCAAAAGAATGCTCTCGCCCCGCTCCTTCATTCCCTGCTTGCATAATACCGCCGCCCGCCCCGGTCAATACCATAAATCCCAACTGAGAAATGCAACGAGCAAAGTCCACCGCTAAGCGGTATTCCGAAGTATCGGGGGAAATGCGTGCCGAACCGAAAATGGTGATTTTACGAATGTGACGATAGGGATAAAAAATTTGAAACCCTTGTTCTAAGTCTTCTAATGCTGCGCTTAAAATTTTCCAGTCGAGACGGTCAACTTCTTCCCCTGCAATTCGTACTAATACCGCCAGCGCTCGTTGAATCAATTTGCCATATTTGAGGGTTGGCAACTGCTCGATGAGTTCTGCTAATTGTTCTGACACAGGTGAGTTGAAGTTATTTTTGGGGTGCGATCGAGCCATAAATTTGTGATGGAGGCTACTGTCATTGTATCGAAAGGGATTATCGCGCCAAGGATTTTTGTATCAATGTATACATACTTTTGCCTTGATGTAGTATCCCCAATAACAAAATGCGCCCTAGACGAACTAAAGCGCATTCAACGACAAGTTCGCGTTGTTGTCTACAAATATTTTTCCAAGGTATTGGCCAAGGTTGTTTTGGGAACTGCACCTACCACCATATCGACTCTCTGACCTCCTTTAAAGATCATCAGTGTGGGGATGCTGCGAATGCCGTACTGACTAGCAGTGTTGGGATTCTCGTCAGTATTGAGCTTGACAACCTTGACTTGACCGGCATATTGGTCGGCGATTTCATCTACTACTGGCGCTACCATACGACAGGGCCCGCACCACGGTGCCCAAAAATCCACCAACACGGGAACATCGCTATCTAAAACTTCGTCTTTAAAAGTTGCATCTGTGACTGGGGCTGCTGCTGACATACAGAAAATCCTTTATCTATCTCGTTTCTGTTCAATACTCTCAGATTTTACCATAGCGAAAACTCGCTCTATCTTAAGCAAAAGTGTATATAATTTTAGAAATTATTCATCTTGTTGGCAGTAAACGCTATTTTTAGCTGCCAATGCCGGTTATATTGCTGTAGCGAGTTTGTCAAATTAAGAAACCGCCCGAGCCTAAGCCGAGCGGAGTGTGGTGTGAGGAGTGAACGGAAACATTTGTCTCCGCTACTTCTATTCTAAGAGACAATTCCAACTTTGATGAGGACTTTCTGCTGCAACGCCAGAAAATCAGGGAGCATACCATTTTGGAAAGCGAGGTAAACCCAATATTTAGTTAGACTGGTATAGCCTTTTCGTCCTATTGTTTTCTGACTCCTTACAATCATGACGGCTAATACGAATTTTTTGAGTCAACTGAATCCTTCCCAACGTCACGCCGTGGAACATTTTTGCGGGCCTTTATTAGTAGTTGCTGGGGCTGGTTCTGGAAAAACTAGGGCACTGACCTACAGAATAGCTCACCTCATTCGCCATCATCAAGTCGAACCAGAAAATATTCTCGCCGTGACTTTCACCAACAAAGCAGCACGGGAGATGAAGGAGAGAATCGAGGTAATTTTTGCTCAGGATTTGGCACAAAAAAAATTTGGGCAACGACTAGAATTATTACCAGAATACGAACAAAAACAGTTGCGATCGCGCGTTTATAAAAATACGACTAAAAAACTTTGGATTGGGACATTTCACAGTCTTTTTGCCAAAATTCTTCGCTACGATATCAACAAGTACCAAGATGAAAGGAGACGGACTTGGACTCGAAATTTTTCTATCTTTGATGAATCGGATACCCAAAGTCTGGTTAAAAATATCGTCACCAAGCAACTCAATCTCAATGAAAAAAAGTTCGAGCCTCGTTCTATTCGCTATCAAATTAGTAAGGCGAAAAACTTAGGCTTATCTCCCGAACAATATTTGAAAGAGAACCCTGACTATCAAGGACGAGTTGTTGCAGAAGTCTACCATGAATATCAATCTCAACTCGCTAATAATAATGCTCTCGATTTTGATGATTTAATCCTAGTACCAGTCCGACTGTTTCAACAAAATGAATCTATTTTAGGGTACTGGCACACTCAATTTCGTCACATTTTAGTTGATGAATATCAAGATACTAATCGCATTCAATACGAATTGATTCGTCTTTTATCTACCAATGGAGAGACAAGTAAAAGCGAATGGAATTGGCAAGGAAGATCAATTTTTGTCGTTGGCGATGCCGATCAATCGATTTATAGTTTTCGGATGGCAGACTTTACCATCTTATTGGATTTTCAATCAGACTTTGGCGATGGTTTGGCGGATGACGAGACTAGTACAATGATTAAACTGGAAGAAAATTATCGTTCCAGAAAAAATATTCTCCAAGCAGCTAATCATTTAATTGAAAATAATACACAGCGCATTGATAAAGTCCTCAAACCTACTAGAGAATTGGGAGAGCAGATCTATTGTTACAAAGCAGATAACGAACAAGTAGAAGCAGAATTTGTTATTAATAATATTAAGCAACTGAAAGAAGAAAATCCTGAGCTAGATTGGGGCAGTTTTGCTATTTTGTATCGAACTAATGCTCAATCTCGTTCTTTTGAAGATGCTTTAGTGCAAAGGAATCTTCCCTATACAATTGTCGGCGGATTTAAATTTTACGATCGCCAAGAAATCAAAGATGCTTTAGCTTATTTGCGAGTCCTTGCTAACCCTGCTGATACGGTTAGTTTGCTGCGAATTATTAATACTCCCCGTCGAGGAATTGGGAAAGCTACCATCGACACTCTGATTGGTGCTTCTCAAGAATTAAGTGTTCCTTTGTGGGAAATTCTCAGCGATGAAACGTCGGTTAATACAATGGCAGGACGTGCGGCAAAAGCCGTCAATAAATTAATCCAAATGATTCGAGAGTTGCAGGAACAAATGGAGACAATTTCTGCAACTGAAATTCTTGATCGCGTGATGAATCAATCGGGTTACATTGATGACTTAAAAAGTCAAGGAACCCAAGAAGCTAATAATCGATTAGAAAACATTTATGAACTCTATAATGCAGTTCTTCAATTTCAAGAAGATACAGAAGATACAAGTTTAGAGGGATTTTTATCTAGCGCTTCTCTGGCTTCCGATTTAGATAATTTAGAAGAAGGACAGCAAAAAGTTTCTTTAATGACATTACACTCGGCTAAAGGATTAGAATTTCCTGTCGTTTTTTTAGTCGGTTTAGAACAGGGATTATTGCCTCATGGTCGCTGCATAGACGATCCGATCGCCTTAGAAGAAGAACGTCGTCTTTGTTATGTTGGAGTCACTCGCGCACAAGAACAGTTATTTTTAACCTATACAAAAGAACGCTATACTTGGGGATCGCGAGAAGCTAAAATACCTTCTCAATTTTTAAAAGAGTTACCGAAAGAATTAATTAGTAGTAATGTGAAACAAAAAAATTCTTCGCGCCGTCCCTCTCAAACTCAGCCTTCTAAAACGCAAGTTTTAAGCGAAAGAGAATTAGATTGGTCAGTAGGCGATCGCGTCGTTCATCATGTATTTGGAGAAGGAGAAGTCACCCATATTTTAGGAGCAGGAAGAAAGATGACTTTAGCCATTAAGTTCTCCGATCTCGGACAAAAAATTGTCGATCCTAAAATTACTCCAATACAACGAGTTGGATAAAGAATAAAGAATAGAAACTTTTTATTTCTAATCAATTCTGTTCAGCGTAACGGGATCAGTGTGTCAAGATAAGAAGTAAAGTCGCCCTTCATTAGCTATGGAAGCCATCTATATTCCGCAACTGCTCAAAGCGCCAGAAAGAAAAGAGAGCCTAGATATACAAGAATTTCTTCCAGGTTTAGAAACCTTAACACCCGTGCGGGGAAACATGGTAATAAGCCATCGAGGGAATTTTCTAGAAATCTATGCCCAAGCAGAAACCATTGTTACTTTAACTTGCGATCGCTGTCTCAAACAGTATAATCATCGTCTATCGCTCGATACTTCCGAAATTATCTGGTTAGACAAAAATGCTGACCAAGATCGCTCTATTCCCCTAGAACGAGAAGTCTCTCTAGAAGACCTATCAGAAACTCTATCTCCTTATGGCTATTTTGAGCCAGATACTTGGTTGTACGAACAGCTATCGCTGCTGATGCCTTTGCGACAACTGTGCAGTAAAGACTGTCAGTCACCCGCAGTCACCCTCTCCCAAAACGAACCTCAACTTGATAGTCGCTGGGCCTCCCTAGAAGCCTTGAAAAAACAACTATTAGAGTAGCCAACAGCAAGCAGTTAATCAACTCATGATAAAACAGTTCCCCACGACCAGTTTTCAAGAAGTAAGTGATAATACACATTAAACAGTGGCTAGCTATTAGAGAGTGAGAAAATTTTCTCCCATTCACTAGTCACCAATCACCAATCACCAGTAACTGATAACTGATATGAGCTTTAGTGAAGAGTTTGAATTACTGCTGAGAGCTTGCTATCCTCTGATTTATATTCCCACGGCAGAAGAAGAACGAGTTGAAGCTGCGATCGCAGCCTGTGCTAAACGTATCGGCAATCGTTCCGTATATGTTTGGGATTTTGTCGATGGCTATCAGGACAATCCCAACAACGAAGGAGTCGGACGGCGCAATCCTCTACAAGCTCTAGAATTTGTCGAACAATTGCCACAAAGCGTCGGTGGAATCTTCATTCTCCGGGATTTTCACCGCTTTTTAGAAGATATTTCCATCTCTCGCAAACTTCGCAACTTAGCCAGAAAATTAAAATCCCAATCAAAAAATCTAGTTATCGTCTCTGTGCAACTAGAAATTCCCGCAGAATTAACAGAAGTTTTCACCGTCATTGATTTCCCTCTACCTACCGCAGTCGAAATCCGAGAAGAAACTCAGCGCCTGCTCATTTCCATCGGACAATCGCTCCCCGATAAACTATTAGATGAATTAGTTCGTTCCGCCCAAGGATTATCGCTAGAACGAATTCGCCGCGTCCTCACCCGATGCATTGCCAGTCACGGCAGTATCGAAACAGAAGACGCAGAACTGATCTTAGAAGAAAAGCGTCAATCGATTCGCCAAACGCAAATTCTTGACTTCTATCCAGCCACCGAGCAAATTTCCGATATTGGCGGTTTGGATAACTTGAAAGATTGGCTGCTGCGAAGAGGGGGAGCCTTTAGCGAACGAGCAAGAGGTTATGGATTGCCTCATCCACGTGGGTTGCTGCTAGTAGGGATTCAGGGAACAGGAAAATCGCTAACAGCAAAAGCGATCGCGCATCACTGGCACCTTCCTTTACTGCGTCTAGATGTCGGTCGTCTTTTTGGCGGACTGGTTGGAGAATCCGAATCTCGCACCAGACAAATGATTAGCCTTGCAGAAGCCCTGGCCCCTTGCATTCTCTGGATCGATGAAATTGACAAAGCCTTTGCAGGCGTTGATGGAAAAGGCGATGGCGGAACCACTAGTCGCGTTTTTGGGACATTTATCAACTGGTTAGCCGACAAGAAATCCCCCGTCTTTGTGGTTGCTACTGCCAATAATATTCAAGCGTTGCCCCCAGAAATGCTTCGTAAAGGACGCTTTGATGAGATCTTTTTTGTCGGTTTACCCACTCAAGAGGAACGAGAAGCAATTTTTACCGTCCACTTATCCAGACTGCGCCCTCACAATCTCAAAAATTACGATATCAAACGACTCGCCTATGAAACACCGGACTTTTCTGGTGCAGAAATCGAACAAACACTAATTGAAGCCATGCACATCGGTTTTAGTCAAAATCGAGACTTTAGCACCGATGACATTTTGGAAGCTGCCAGTCAGATTATTCCCTTGGCCCGAACAGCACAAGAACAAATCCAATTTCTCCAAAACTGGGCCAATGCCGGTAAAGCTCGCCTTGCTTCTAGAGCTAGTCGTTTGGGTCATCGCATTCAGGGGCAACTTAATTAAAAACAGCAAAAAAGTCGGCTATTTTGTGGGGATTCCCGATTATGAAACATTTATCTAGTTTTTTTCAGTTTATTCTTGGTTTTTTTCTTGGTCTTATTATCTTGACAGGGGGAACGGCGGCGGTTGCCTATGTTTTCTTGGCTAAAATGTCCGCTACCCCTCCTAAACCGCTTTTTGCAGAAGAAAAACCCGAAAAAACCGCCACGACTCAAAAGAACAATCCAGTCGGTGCGATCGCGCCAGTCAAACCCTTAGAAAAAGCAGAAGCTCCTACACCAGAACCTTCTCCCGAACCAAAAAAAGAGGAACCCCTACCCCCAGGAACCTACAAAGCACGAGTTACTTGGGCTGACGGCTTGAGTTTACGTTCTGAACCCAGTCGCGAAGCTGAACGCATCGGAGGGGTTGGCTACAATGCAGAATTAATCGTTCTTCAAGAAAGCGATGATAAACAATGGCAAAAAGTCCGCCTTTCTGGTGGGAGTCAAGAAGGTTGGATCAAAGCGGGTAACATCGAGAAAATAGAAAGTCAAGAGTAACTTTCAGAATTACTGATGGGACGTTACAGCAGAAGGTGGCGAGCGAGTTATCTTATGATGTTTAATTAACCGCAGATTGTGTAACCCAATCCCTAAAATTCTTATGACTTTATCTTTTCCCATCGACGATCGCCACCGCAATTCTTTTTCTCAATTAGACGTACCCCCGCGCCTGCTTTTGGGCCCCGGCCCGGCTAACGTCCATCCCCGCGTTATCTCAGCCATGAGCTTACCAACGTTGGGACACCTCGATCCGCGTTACCTAGAAGTAATGGACGAAATCCAAACGTTACTCCGCTACGCTTGGCAAACTGATAACCCTATGACTATCTCGGTAAGCGGAACGGGCAGTGCAGCGATGGAAGCCACGTTGGCTAATGCCGTCGAACCTGGCGATGTCGTCTTGGTGGGCGTTATGGGCTATTTCGGCTATCGTCTGGTAGATATGGCGAGTCGCTATGGGGCTGAGGTACGCAAACTGACCAAACCTTGGGGACAAGTTTTTAGCTTAGATGAACTGCGAGAAGGGTTAGCAACCCATCGTCCTGCCAT
>CAYTUO010000154.1:0-9627 GCA_964441015.1 uncultured Pleurocapsa sp. | reverse complement strand
GATACACTTTCAGCCGAAGATGTACCTTTTGAAGTCATTCAGGAAGCAGGTGAGGAGTTGGGAATGCTACTGGGTCGAGTGTTAGAAGTTAAAATCAATATCAGTAGAACTAAAACTCGTCTGGACAATTGGCAATGACACAAGCAGAACTCAATGACCAACAAATTGCAGAACTAGAAGAAATTTTAGAAATGGCAAAAACCACCGAACAGAAAGCAAAAGAGATGTGTGAGTTATCAACAACGATCGCCTGGAAATACCAAAAACGGATGCGAGAAATTAGAGAAGCAAGAAAACAGCTTTCTAAATGAGTCAGGACAATTCGTCCTTCTTGGGCTGCCCATTCTAAAACGGTTGGGTCATCTGCTCCCGACAAATTGACATCTTGAACACGCACGATATCAACATCTGGATTTTGACGAAGAACACCTCGCACAATCTGGTTGTTAAAATTTTCATCAGCCAGGAATCGCGCCATTTCAGATCACCTGGATTGAGTTCGCCTAGCAAGTAAGCGATCGCGTATTCCTGTGGGACTAAAACGCTGCTCAGCCTCTTGTTGAATCACATTTGCTTGACGTTGACGTTCCACAAGATAGGCATGAACCTCATCTCGATGTCTAAGGTAGTAACCAATAACCAGGTAGATATCTGATAATTGATATTCCACAGAGGAAAATCTCTGGGTAGCTGTTATTGATTGGAATAAGATTAGACCGCAGGAAGAGATCTCAGTTGAGAGCATGACTATCGTTTGAATTGGTGAATGTATAACAAACACCGTTCCAGTGCAGCAGTTAATCCTACCCTGACGATTATTGCCAATGCTTTGCGAGTGGGCGATCGCTTGTTGGAACGCCTTAAATAACTTAACTAACGATATACCGAAAATTTCAGTCTAAATTTCTTAGAAAAGATGTTAAACAAGAAAATTCCAAGTTTTATTTGCAAGATATACTGAAATTTAGATTGAACAGAAAGTATATGAAGCTAAATCAGAAGCTAATCGTAGCGGCGATAACCATAAGCTTATTTCTAGGGTTTACTGGAATGGCGCGAATGAGAGCCAATGATATTCTTCGTATTGCTGAAAAGTCAAGTGTTGAAATACAGATAGCTCAGAACGATTTTTCTACAGAAAACGATTCAGATATTCTTTACTTTGGAGTTCCAGAGGAGAGATCACCTTATGGATTTATAAAGACAGACAGTAAAATTGTATCTTACTGTAAGGAATTAATAAGTTACCTTAGAAATTATCAAGAAAAAAAATTTAATTTTAAAGAAATTTCAGTCAATGTTGCCGAACGTTTTCAAGGTATTGTAGACGAGAAAAAATTAATAGGTGAGTGTGGTCCTAATTCAATCACTGAAGAAAGAAAAAATAGGATTGGTAAAATAGGAGGTAAATTTTCTGAACCTTTTTTTGAAACAGGTGCTAAACTTCTGCTCAAAAATGAATATCTGCAAGAATTCTTTGATGAAAAAATTCCCTTGAAAAATGAGAAAATCGCAGTCATTGATAAAACAACTACAAAAGAGATAATTAAAAGTATATTTCCCTCATCAACTATCCAGATTTTCAATGACAGATGGGAGGCTTTTGAAGCTCTAGAAAAAGATCCTGAAATTGCTGCCTATGCTACTGATGAAGTTATTTTAAAAGGACTTTGGGAAGAAAATAAAGAAATCACAAAAAATTCTTATTCAATTGTGCCTAGATTTAGACCTCTAAGCTATGAAGAGGCTGGCATGGTAGTTTATAAGAATGAAGACTTACTTGAATCAATCAATCATTGGATTAACAGCAAGGAAGGTCAAGCTGCTAGGGCTGAATTGGAAAATTTAGTTAAACCTAATTGGTTAGATCAAATATTTATTGCTTATGAAAGAAAATCAATCAATTACAAACCACTTTTAATCTTGATATTAATCTGGATGTTAGTTATGGTTAGCCATCCTTTATTTTTATATTTATTAATAAAGATTATACCTTTAAAAATAGCTAAAATAGTTTTAGAAAAAATCCAAGAGATTCAAAATAGCAATCAAAAACCAGTAATGATTATAGCCAATATAATTTTTAACAAAATTTTCTATACAACTGTTGAATTGGCTGACGAAAAACTCAGTACGATAAACATTAAAAACTGTGATAGTGATCGAGGAGAAAATTCATCAATGTCTAATATACAAAATAATGATTTCAGTGGTGCTAATATCGGTGGGAATGTTGTTGGAAGAGATAACACAGGAGATGTCATCAATAATAATGCTCAACAGAGCAATCTGGCTGAAGCTGCCGCAGAAATCCAAAAACTTCTAAAACAACTATCACAAACTTATCCAACTAATACCGAAGAAGAACAGAAAACAGTAGCCAACGAAGTCATCAAGCGTATTAAAAGCGATCCGAAATCGATGCAAAGAATTCTCAGTGCCTTGAAAGCAGGTGGAACTTCTGCGTTAGGGCAATTTCTCAACCATCCCGCAGCTACTTTTATAATCGAGGCGTTGAAAGATTGGCAAGAAACTAAGAGAGATTAATTAACTGATGTGACCATTCCATAACTCCTCTACATAACTCTTACTCTTTATCTTGTGTTTAGCATTAGGAACTGGTTGAATGGCTAAAAGCTAACAGTGAAATAATTTGATGAGAGGCGCGATCGCTTATTAGAACGGCTGAAATAACTTAGGTGTAGCAACAAATGTTGTAACATAAAAGAGTAATTAAGAATAAAGCAAAAGTCAGAGATGCTTCTAAATGTTAAGAAAAGAGGTAATTCTCTCAGTGTCATTATCCCTAAAGAAATGGCAGTTGAGATGAATGTTGAAGATGGAGATAATCTTTTTGTAACCAAGACTCCTTTTGGTTATGAAATTTCCCCATACGATCCTAGCTTTGCTAAGAAAATGGAAATTGCCAGACGTGGTATGAAGAAGTATCGCAATGCTTTGATCGAGTTAGCTAAATGACCGAATATTGTTGGCTGGATATCCATGATATTTGTGCTATACATGGCGAAATTCTTGCCGAATCAGGAGGAACTTCTGGAATTTTGCATGAGGGTTCCCTTGATTCAACTGTAAATAAGCCTAAAAATCTTTATTATTACAGTAATGGCGAAGCAACTTTGTACGAATTAGCTGCTGCTTATGACTATGGATTGATTAAAAATCATTGCTTTGTTGATGGTAATAAAAGAGTCGCGTTGATTGCCGTTTATACTTTTTTGGCAGTTAATGGAATTGAACTTGTAGCTTCTGAAGTTGATGCGGCAAACTTTTTCTTATATTTGGCAGCAAGTCTAGAATCGCAAGATAAATTAATGCAAGAACTGGTTGAATGGCTAAAAGCTAACAGTGAAATAATTTGATGAGAGGCGCGATCGCTGGTTGGAACGACTGAAATAACTTGACTGTAGCAACAAATGTTGTAACTGTGACTTCCGCGCTGGCGATCTACTGAAAAGCCTACTTGCTCCAGTGCTTTGACACATTCTGCACCTGAGATAACAGGTAATTTATTCATATCTTGTAAAAATCATAAAGGTTAAAGGGAAAATAATCTCTTTCCCCTTGAACTCTTACCCCTTTCCCAATTTCTGCAAGGGGTAATATTGTGAGGTTTATTGTGAGGCGATCTAACATGATATTTACTTTATAAATGCTCTCTAAGATTAATTTTTAAGGCAATTCTAATCAGTTTCAGGGAAAAGTCTCAGCCAAAAATCATCTTGATCCGGGAAATTAAAGGCAGACTTACCAATTAATGGTAGCTATGAAAGCCATATCCGTTAGAGTTTCCCAAACATTAAGCGGCATTCCCAGTTTTGTTTATTTATGGACAGCGATCGCGATTGGTGCTGCTTCTAGTTCGGTGACGCGCAAGATTATCGAAATTGGCGAACAGCATTTAGTCGATGGCAGAAATCCCATTTCTCTCTGTAATGTCTTGTTCGTCGGTAATATTTGTGCGTTTGCGGTAATGCTGTCTATCTTTTACCAACAATTGACCCCAGGAATGCTCAAGCAATTTACTCGCAGCGATTGGATGAGTTTGGTTGTTATTGCCATTCTATCGGGCGCGATCGCACCTGGTTTGATTTTTGCTGCCCTCGATAATACTAACGTCACGAATGTAGTTTTAATTGGTCGTCTAGAACCGCCGATTGGTCTAGCGTTGAGCGTTTGGCTATTGCGATCGCGCGTGAATGCTTGGACGGTTGCCGGTTCGCTGGTGTCTTTTGCTGGCGTAGCAACTACTGCATTCTTCGCGAGTTCGGGACAAAAGATCGCCATGATGGGAGGGGTATTTCATCTGGGTAAAGGAGAGTTGCAAGTCGCGATCGCCGCCTTGATTCTAGCCGTTGCCTCAGTTCTCAGTAAATTACGATTGCAACAAATTCCTTTAGGTTTCTTCAGCCTTTTTCGGACGGGTTTGGGAACGATAGTCTTTTTCTTTTTAGCCAACTATCTCTACGGTTCGGAACATTTTGCAGAAGCGTTTTCCCCGTTTCTCTGGCAGTGGATGTTAGTTTATGGTGCAATTATTGTCGCAGCAGGACAACTGTGTTGGTTTGCGGGTTTAAGGAAAGCGACTTCTGCCCAAACGACATTAGCCAACTCGTGCCAACCGATCACCGCGATCGCAATGGCTTATTTGATTCTAGGAGAAGTGCCGACGACGGCTCAGTATTTGGGAGGCAGTATCATTTTAATTGGAATTGTTCTGAGTGCGATCGGCAGTCTTCGTCAGGCTAAAACTTCTGCTAAACTAATTCGCCTCACTCCTGGCAAACATATGGAAATGGCAATAGGATTCAGAGGAATTTAATCCTCATACAGCATTGAATTTTGAATTTCTTAAGCATCATCTCCCTCTGGAATAAACTTAAGCGCTACCCCATTCATGCAATATCGTTTTCCAGTGGGTGCTGGCCCGTCATTAAAAACATGACCGAGATGTCCGCCGCAGCGACGGCAATGCACTTCAGTCCTCACCATAAAAAGCGATCTATCTATCGACGTAGCGATCGCCTCTTCAAGGGGTGTATAAAAGCTAGGCCATCCAGTCCTGCTATTGTACTTGGTTTCGGATGAAAATAGAGGTAGTCCGCATCCAGCACACGCATAAGTTCCCTTTGCATATTGTTTATCAAGCGCACTGGTTCCAGCGCGTTCCGTTCCATGTTTTCGCAGGACGTGAAACTGTTCAGGTGTCAACATTTCGCGCCACTCGTCTTCTGTTTTTACAATCTCGAACTCATTGTTTGAAGTTGCCATAACGCTTGACCTCCAGGGCAGATAAAATTTAGGCAAGAGACGAACAAAACCCATCTAGATTATCTAGTTTGCCACAATAGTAAAAGTTTGACAGTTTAACCCTTAAACAACTCCCATGCCTACTTACACTGGAATTTCTAGCGAAGCCTTCAAACATCCCCTCGATCGACAGGCAGAACAAACACTACGCAGCGTTCCTGGCTTCGATATTCTAGCGAAAAGTTTTGTTGAATACCTCTACGAACGCCCCCAACAAGTCTATTTGCTAGGAAATAATATCAAAGTAGGGCCTCGCCAATACTCGACTTTATACGGCATATTTCGGGAATGCGTGCGCGATTTAGATATCTATCCCGAACCAACTGTTTACGTAAGTCAAAACCCCTTAGTTAATAGCTACGCCCTGGGACACGAACAGCCTTATATTGTTGTCAATACCGCTCTATTAGATTTGCTCAACGAAGCAGAAATTAGGACTGTTATTGCTCATGAATTAGGACATATTAAATGCGATCATACGCTGCTAATTCAGATGGCAATTTGGGCAATGGGAGCAGCTTCTTTATTAGGGGAATTAACTTTAGGACTGGGAAATTTAATTAGTACAGGTTTAATTTATTCCTTCTACGAATGGCGAAGAAAAGCAGAATTATCAGCCGATCGCGCAGCTATGTTAGTTACGGACGATCTCAAGCCCATTCTGCAAACGATGATGAAATTGGCAGGAGGAAGTCATCAATATCTTCATGAATGCAGTTTGGATGAATTTATTCGTCAAGCCGATAACTATCAAGAATTAGATCGAGACAGTTTGAATCAACTCTATAAATTTTTAATTTATAACGGTGGCAATGGCGCATTTTTAACTCATCCCTTTCCAGTAGAACGCTTACATTATCTTCAAGATTGGGCAAACTCAAGAGACTATCAGCAAATTCGTCAAGGAAAGTATCAGCGAGTAGGCGCAGAAGGAGCAGTAGAAGTCAAGGCAAGAGAAAATCAGAGCGAACGTGAAGTAGAAAATTTACGACAACAAATTGAGGATTTACAAGCAGAAATAGATCGCATAAAATCCCAGAAGCGATCGCCAGAATAATTTTTTTAGCAAGAATTTTTGAGATTCGTATCAAATTGCGATAAAACAAGATTAGTTTCAGAGCAACAATAGAGGAAAATGCAAGAAAAACGCAAACTAAAACGCTGGCATTTAATTTACTACTTACGAGTTCTCGATCGCAATACCGGACAACCTATCGGCCACCTAATTGATATCAACCCGGATGGAATTATGCTCGTCAGCGAAGCCCCCATTCCCATTGACCAGCTTTTTCAACTCCAAATGATTTTGCCAGAAGAGATTGCCGGGATAAACCACTGGAATTTTGAAGCAAAAAGCCTGTGGTGCGAACCAGACATCAATCCCAGCCTTCATAAGACAGGTTTTCAACTGTTAGGCGTTCACCCAGAAGATGTTGGCATAATCGAATGCTTGATTGATGATTATGGATTTCGCGATTGAAATGGGATTCGTTTGGTTCTCGAAAACCAGATTTAAAATCGCGCATCCATTAGTTAAGATTTAAGAACGTAAAATCAATATACGGCAACAAGTCAAATGACCTCGCGATTTGTCCTCAGTGGTTACGAGTATTTATTAGGTTTCCTGCTAGCTTGCAGCCTAGTTCCCATCCTAGCTTTGACCGCTTCCAAACTTTTACGACCTAGTGGTGGCGGCCCAGAACGACGTACCACCTACGAATCTGGGATGGAACCCGTTGGAGGAGCCTGGATACAGTTCAATATTCGCTATTATATGTTTGCCTTGGTTTTCGTCGTCTTTGACGTAGAAACCGTGTTTTTATATCCTTGGGCAGTTGCTTTTAACCGTCTTGGACTGCTTGCTTTTGTAGAAGCACTGATTTTTATTGCCATTCTAGTCGTTGCTCTTGTCTACGCTTGGAGAAAAGGCGCTTTGGAATGGTCTTAGTCAGCCAACAAGGACAAAGCATTTCTTGCCCGTACTTGTAATCATTTAGGTAAAGCGATTGACAACCATGAGTCCTAACTTAACAACTGACCAGACTGCCTTTGAGCAGCAACAAAAAGAAACAATCCTCAATCCGATCGCTCGCAGTCAAGTTACACAAGACCTCTCAGAAAACGTTATCTTGACTACGGTCGATGACCTTCACAACTGGGCGCGTCTATCTAGCCTCTGGCCCTTAATGTACGGTACTGCCTGCTGTTTTATTGAATTTGCTGCCCTAATTGGTTCTCGGTTTGACTTTGACCGCTTTGGTTTAGTTCCCCGTTGTAGTCCCAGACAAGCAGATTTAATCATCACCGCAGGAACGATCACCATGAAAATGGCACCAGCACTGGTTCGCCTTTACGAGGAGATGCCAGAACCCAAGTATGTTATCGCTATGGGGGCTTGCACCATCACCGGCGGAATGTTCAGCGTTGACTCGACAACGGCGGTTCGAGGCGTAGATAAGTTGATTCCCGTTGACGTTTATATTCCTGGCTGTCCGCCACGTCCAGAGGCGATTATCGATGCCATTATCAAGCTTCGCAAAAAAGTTTCTAATGAATCGATTCAAGAGCGCTCATCCATCATGCAGCAAACCCATCGCTACTACAGTACCACCCATAACATGAAGGTAGTAGCGCCAATTCTGACGGGTAAATATCTTCAGTCTGGAACTCGCGAAGTGCCGCCACTAGAATTAACTGAAGCGATGGGAATGCCCGTTCCGCCTGCCTTAATAGCATCACAAAAACAAAAGGAGGAAGTCAATCGTGGCTGAAGACACTCAATCAGACAAACCTACGGGAGCAGAAGCACCAGAAGCTGCCGCGATCGTTCAGGCGGGTAAAATCTCTAGCTGGTTGACAGAAAACGGCTTCGAGCAAGAAGCACTTGAGTTAGATCGTCAAGGGGTCGAACTTATTAAGGTAGAACCAGAATTTCTCATCCCTATCGCCACTGCTCTTTATGCCTATGGCTTCAACTATCTTCAGTGCCAAGGCGCTTACGATCTCGGGCCGGGTAAAGAACTGGTCAGCTTCTACCATCTGATTAAAGTCAGCGACGATGCCGATCGCCCTGAAGAAGTTCGACTAAAGGTATTCCTACCGCGAGATAATCCTAGAGTATCCTCGGTCTATTGGATTTGGAAAGGGGCTGACTGGCAAGAACGCGAAAGCTATGATATGTACGGCATTATCTACGAAGGACACCCCAATCTCAAGCGGCTTCTCATGCCAGAAGATTGGATCGGTTGGCCTTTGCGGAAAGATTATGTCTCGCCGGACTTCTACGAATTACAAGATGCCTATTAATTAATTGAGGAATGGGGATTGGGAATTGTTTTCTTCCTATTTATTCCCCATTTTTTTGTTCTGTTTAGAGCTATGCCAGACTCAATGATGTATCAAGAGGATGCTTTTGTTGTCCTCGAATCTGATCGCTCAGAACAATTTATGACTCCCCAAGAGTTATTAGAAAAACTGACAGGGATTCTGCAATCTCGTCAGGATGATTTGCCAAAAGAGTTGCAAAAATTTGCCTCAGTTGATGAACAAGCTCGATATCTAATCGAGAATTTCTGCGAATTAGATATGGAGCCAGGAAAATATTTGCAATGGTATGTCGTGCGATTGGAGAAATAAGCAGTATTAACTATCAGCTAACTTGAGTCTCAGAAATGGCAATCAAAGCCACATCGACTCGATTTTCTTGAGGTTGCGTCACATTAGCACGAATTTTTGGCCCAAAAAATTTTTCTAACTTTTCTTGCTTGTCTTGCCAAGTTTTTAGAGCAATAAATGGCGACTCAAATTCCAAGATGAGCGTATAGGCATTATCGATCGCCGTTTCTCGCACTGCGATCAACACGGGCCTTTCTTTATCGTTAGGACTTAATCCCAATCGTTTTAAAGATTCATCTAGATGCGCTTCTTGACCGTAGCGATAGCGGGTCACATCTTGGCGAATTTGATTTTGAGTTGGCGTTTGTTGCTTTTCTCGCAAGGCGACAATTTCAGGCGGTGTGGGTTGACTGTAAGGAATTGGTTTGAGTTCGGAGGATTTGAGTGCGAAACCGCCGATGATAAGGGGGATGCCATAAAACCAGCCGCCGATATTTAAAGCTGCCTTTCCAGTTACATAGGCAATGAGTCCAACCAGGGTTAATAACCCACCTGCAATTAATAGTAACGAAGCTAAAGAGATCTTACGAAACATTTGAATTAAGTAGCGCGATCGACAATCGTGGATGAGTGATGTACTCCCAACGCCGCGCTACGCGACGGCGTGGGCTTCTCTTGGTTTTA
>CAYTUO010000153.1:7343-9658 GCA_964441015.1 uncultured Pleurocapsa sp. | reverse complement strand
TAATATTTTCTGGTTTTCCTTACTTTAATCTATTCAATTGAAAACCGCTATAGTTGTATGATTACGATCGCGTCGTGCTATGTTGTTGTCGCTTGAATCTTCTCAGTCGCCAGAGTTTATCCTATTTGCTCAACACGGATGGGCAGATACCAATCGCGCGCTCGCTAAGTTAGCCAATGCTTTAGCTACCCCAAAAACGCTCGTTGTCACTCCCAATCTTGGCTATCTCAAAACTTGGTTGAGGATCGAACCCCTCATTGATCGAGTCGAACAAAAGGCGATCGCGATCGCCACTAGCTATCCCGACACGCCCATTAAAATTATCGGACATTCGATGGGGGGGTTAATTTGGCTTGAAGTTCTCAATCGCAACCCCCAATTGCGATCGCGGATACATTCATTAGTATTAATCGCTTCTCCCATTGGCGGGGCAGATCTAGCTCGTATTATCGATCCTTTAGGAATCGGGATCGGCATTGCACGAGATTTAGGCATCAATCGACGAGCGATCGCCCAAACAATTGCTCAAGAAATTCCTACACTGGTTATAGCTGGAGATATTGATAACGGTAGCGACGGAACCATTACAGTAGAAACCACTAAGTGCGATCACTCAAAATTTGTCTGTTTGCAAAATATCTCTCATCCCGCTCTAAAAAATCATCCAGCTTTAATCGACCTCATTCGAGATTTTTGGGTAAATCCTAGCTTAACAGTCGCTTCAGAAGCAGATTTCTCAGCCTTTTTAATCAAGCGTTTGCGTTCCGTTTTGGGAATGACCGATGCTCATCGCCGAGGGTTTTCTCGTTCAACGATACATATCGCCTTTCATAACGGCATTAACATTCGTATCTGGACAAATCCTTTTCAAGTCCAGCACGTTTTTCTTGAAGATTCTCAGGGAAACTGTCTCTATAGTGGCTTTG
Source organism: uncultured Pleurocapsa sp. (assembly GCA_964441015.1). Taxonomy (GTDB): domain Bacteria; phylum Cyanobacteriota; class Cyanobacteriia; order Cyanobacteriales; family Microcystaceae; genus Hydrococcus. The sequence goes on along the minus strand of CAYTUO010000153.1, from coordinate 8,732 downwards.
TTGGTTGGCTGCACGCTAAAACCTTACATCAAACTTTAACAGCAATTGAGCAGGAATATTCAAGACAGGTCTAATGTTTACTCCTGAACTCCTAAGTTGGGCAGAGCAACAACCTACACTCCTGTACAGACGTTGCAGTGCAACGTCTCTACTGAACTCCTGCCTTCTCACCAATCACTGAACACTGTTTCAGTCCAACTCCCATGCAAACCGTAAGGAATATGATGCTTCAAATGCACCTGCGCGACGGGGCCCTTATTTAAATCTTGCCCATCTAAAATGACGACATCCGAACGATGGTGACTAGCATCATAAACCATCGTCAACACCCAGCCTTCGTCTTCTCCTTTGGCATCGAGTCGAGGAACAAAAATAGGTTCACTAATATAGCCTTTTGGTGCAAACGACCAGAGTTGACGTTCTCCAGTCTGCCAGTCTATCTTGAGAATCGCTTGTAGAGGAGCATTACCCGTGGCATCGTGCGCCGCACCAATAAATAAGTAGCGATAGGAACGTCCCACTTTGTCAGGATTAAGTGCAGGAAACTCGCAGCAACGACTCTCCATCATTTGACGCTGTACCGTTCCCTCCTTGAGGTCAAGGGTAAATCGCCACAGTTGTCCTGGTGCGAGTGTGTCAAAATCTATCTCTTTGTAGCTAACATCGGGATTGACTTGCGCTAAAGAGTCATAGCACACGGAGTCCACACAAATTTTATCTTCCAACTCAAAGGCATTGGCGTGATGAAATACGAAACCTGCCTGAGTTTCAAAGGTTTTGACCTCTGAGTAAGGCGGTATCCGAGGAATAATCACGATACGAGTTGATCGCCCCTGTTGAAATTGAACGCATTCCCCCGCACCCCGAAATCCCAATAAATAGGGAAGAGGATTAAACATCACCGGATTTTGGAAGAAGATGCAGTAGTGCGGCGTAATCGCAAAATCGTGGATAAAGGAAAAACCTGGAATGCTGTGGGCATGATGGCGCAACAGTTTACCCTTGGGACTGAATTCGTAAATGGTAATCTTACTCGAAAGACCTGTTTTCAGCGAGAAATTCACCAAACAGGGTTCTCCTCTATCCAGTTCGCAATTGGGATCGACCCAAGGATGGGCAGAAAACGCATCCCCAGGTTGTAGGAGTCCGTCTAAGTAGTCTAGTCCTAGCGTTTCTAAGGTTATCGGATCTAAGCGATGGGGTTCGGCCGCTTCCCACAGGGCCAGTAATTTGCCTCCCCAGTAGATGACGTTGGTGTTAGCAATATTTTTGAGTTTGAGATCGAAAGCGTTATTGAACCAGCCCCCAGGTTTTTGAGTGCCGAAAACCCCCCGATATGAAATCTGACCGGCTTCCCGTTCTTGGACATAGCCTTCTGTACGGACGAAG
>CAYTUO010000153.1:0-7333 GCA_964441015.1 uncultured Pleurocapsa sp. | reverse complement strand
CGGTTGCGGAAATGGACTCGACCGTTATGGAAGGTAATGGCGCAGACCATTCCATCTCCGTCAAAGGGATGTCGCAGGGGCGTACCCTGTATATCCAACAAACCCGGCCCGTTGCGAAAGAGCGTTCCTTCTAGTGCAGCAGGAATTTCCCCTTCAATCTCATCAACCCAATAATCATATTCGTTGGGCTGTGAATCATATCCTCTCTGCCAATCTTGAAGGTTATAAGGCTTTTCAGATGAATGGTGCGTTGTCAATTGTGAATGGTTAATTGTGATCATGCCTCTTCCTTTGTTTTAAAAAATTCTGGAATGAGATCCGGCATAAAAGGCTGTTCTATGATAGATCCTGGTGTGTGATGTTCGTAAATTTCTGCTGGCGGTAAGGATTTTTCTCTCAAACCTTCAGAAATCGTTCCCTGCGGGTCGCCAGTTGGCAGCCAGTTGATGAAGGGTAAGGGTAAAAGCGTCGATAGGTTGGCAATGAGTACCAATAACCAGAGATTGTTGAAGTTGGTTTCCGTGACTCCTAACCAATGGGTTAGTAAAGCTCCCAGTTCTTGAGATAATAATCCCGAAAAATTGACGATCGACATCAGCAAGGCAAACATCGAGGCTTCTACGCCAGGAGGACACAGACGCGCAGAAAGCACTAAAACTGGCATGAAGGCGATTTGTCCCATGACGGTGAGGATTAGGCTATCGCCCAGACTGAACCAGCGATCGTCAATGCCCAGGGCGCGGTTAGCATGAGTAACGAGCAACAGGCTTGTCATTCCCAAAACGGAGGAAATGACGATACTCCAGCCCAAAATGGTTCTAAAAGGGACGGTTTTTAGGAAGCGTTGAAACAGCCAAACCCCCAACAGAGAAGCAAGACTGGTAACAAGGCGCACGCGCCCCAAAAATTCCGGTTCAAAGCCGAGTTCGTTAGTGGTAAAGAAGAAGAAGGCAGAGTCGGCGCTGGGAGTGGCTTGCCAGAGAAAGAGAAAGGCAGTGGGCAGGAGAATCGATTTTTGCGCGATCGCAGTCCATAATTGCTGGATTTGTTCCCGTACTCCTGGCGGTTCTGGCGATTTCTCCGATTCGACGGGATCTCGATTGACTTTTTCTTCAACGATTAACCAAGCGACGAGAGAAACCAGCAGAGGGAAGATGGATGTAATTCCAAAGACTGTTCTGCTACTGAAATGCTCTAACAACCAACCGCTCAGATAGGCAGTTAATAAGCCCCCAAGTGCCGAAACGCCCCAACTCAGAGACTGTAGGGAACCGGCTTGTCCCAAGGATTCTTTTCTCGCCCTCTCGACTACCAGAGAATCGACAATTACGTCGCTGATAGCAACTGAGAAAGAAGCTGTTAGAATTGCTGCGGTTGCTGTCCAAGTGCTGTTGACGACTGTCGCTAGCGCTGCCCAGGCAAGCGTCCCCAAGATTCCCGAACCGACGAGATAGGAGCGCCGACGATAGCCAAAAAGCGGCAAGCCATCGGAAAGAAAGCCGAAAACAGGCTTAATTATCCAAGGAAGCGCGGCAATCCCCACTAGAGCAGCCACTTGAGCGGGACTCAGACCCAGGTCATCTTTGAGAAAAAAACTGACGGCTAAACGCGCTAAGCCAAGAATACCCTGAACGAAATAGACGCACAAGATGGCTATTAACTCAGGGGTTGGCTCATTACCAAAAAGAACTGTGTTTTTAAAAGAGGTTTTGAATTGCTCTAGCTGAGAAACGGAAACAATCATGAATAATATTAAAGATTTATTTCTTTTTATATCATAGATACCTTTCTAGGATTGAAGGTCATCTATCTCAACCTCAATATTTCTAATGACTTCAACGGTTTGCTCCCACAGCGAGCGATTAGAAGCGGCTAAAACTTCGGTCGATTGGCTGTTAAGTGGGTTTCCCGACCAATCTGTAATTGCTCCTCCTGCACCTTCGATAATGGGAATCAGGGCACAGAAATCGTAATATTGCAGATCGGAGTCTAAGACAACCATAGGCATCGAACTCCAACCGGAAGCCAGTGCAGCATAATTGTAACAATCACCACCAAATGCAGTACGCTGACAAATTTGTTGGAGTTGTTTGGCGATCGCTTTTTGTCTAGCGGTGATAAACATTAAAGGCGTAGTAGAAGTCAGACAAGCTTCTGCGAGTTTGCTATTAGTATCTTGGGCGTAGGAATTGATAATTAAGCGATCGTTATATAAAGTAGGTTTTCCTTTTACACCTACCCATCTTTCCTGCAAAATTGGCTGATTGACAATCCCAATTAATGGCGTATTAGTTTCCCAGTCAACTAATCCAATTAAAGTTCCAAAAATCGGGAGTCCTTTAACAAAAGATGCAGTTCCATCAATAGGATCGAGTACCCAATATCGTCCGTTTTGAGCCGGAATATTTTCGCCTTCTTCTCGGATAATTCCATCTCCAGAAGCTTCTTTCAAGATGATTTCTACCATCGCGTTTTCTGCTTCGCGATCGGCGATCGTAACAATGGCAGAAATTTCTCCTGCTTTGGTTTCCGCTTGTAAGCGAGGCTGTCTAAAGTATCGTTGAATAATTTCTCCAGAGACATCCGCCAATTTTTCCGCCAGCGTTGCCTGTTGATTTAAATAGTCCATTTCTAGATAATTTATTGTGATTTTGCCGTTAATTTATTTGCGTTTTTATTTCTACAATTGCTGCTAACAAACGGTCAATTTCTTCATCTGTTCCTATAGAAATCCGCAGAAAATTAAGAATGCGAGGATGTTTAAAATAGCGAACCAAAATTTTACGATCTTTCAATTGGCAATAGAGTTCTGATGCCTCGATCCATTGAGGGGAAGCTAGCACAAAGTTGGACTCCGAGTCAAAAACAAAAAAGCCTAAATCTCTCAGAGAAGCCATTAATCGCCTTCGAGTTTGACGAACTTTTTGCCAGACATTTTGAAAGTAAGAATGAGACTTAAAAGCAGCCGTTCCTAATGCTTGCGACAGACGATTTAAATTATAAGAATCCCGTACTTTATTCATCTGCTCGATTAAACTTTGGGAAGCTATGCCAAAGCCTACCCGTATTCCTGCTAAGCTATAACTTTTAGACATGGTACGGGTAATAATTACATTGTCATATTTTTGGAGAAAATCTAAATGATTGGAATCAGAAAAATCGACATACGCTTCATCAATGACGACAATAGCAGGCGATCGCGCACAGGTTTTTTCTAAATAGTCTCGATTGAGATGTTTTCCAACAGGTGGGTTAGGCGAAGCGAGAAAAATTAGCTTTGCCTCTGGACAAATAATCGGTTCAGTTAACTCAAATTTTTCATTTGTAGGAATTTCAATAATAGATGCACCGTGAATTCGTGCTAGCGTATCGTATAAAGAATAAGTTAAATCCAAAAAAGCGATCACTTCCCCAGGATTGACAAAAGTACGTAGGGCAATACTGAGAATATCATCTGAACCATTCCCCGCAATCAGATTATCTGGAGATAGGCCAAAAACAGTCGCCGCCGCTTGACGCAGTTGGCTTGAAACGGGATCGGGATACAATCTTACCTTAGATAACTCTGCCTGTAACGCTTCAAATATCTCTGGTGACGGAGGATAAGGATTTTCATTGGTATTGAGTTTAGTGAAATCAGTCGTTTGAGGCTGTTCGCCAGGTACATAACCTGCTGTTTGGAGGACACATTCTCGAATAGGTAACATAAGGGTTTTCCGATCGCTGCGATCTTGAAGTATATAACTAAGGAGGTAAGAAAAATGCCTACGATCGCAACTCGTTGTTTTTTCCAACTAAACTTGACGCGATCGCAGGCAATGTGAGATAAAATTGGCTGGTTTTAGAACAAACCGAGAGTCAAAGATTTGTCAATCGGCATGGCAGCGCCAGCACCCAACCAAAGCGTTACTAGAGTACCAAACAAGAATACTGCCGTAGCAACCGGACGGCGGAAGGGATTCTGGAATTTGTTGACGCTTTCGATAAAGGGAATGAGGATCAGTCCCAGGGGAATTAACGCTTGGCAAGCGATTCCCAAGAGTTTATTGGGCAGAATTCGCAGAATTTGGAAAACAGGATACAGATACCATTCTGGAAGAATTTCTAGGGGAGTTGCGAAAGGATTAGAAGGTTCGCCGAGCATTGCGGGATCGAGAACGGCTAAACCGACGACTAAACCCAGCGTTCCTAGAATAACAACGGGGAATACATAGAGAAGGTCGTTAGGCCAAGCGGGTTCTCCATAGTAGTTGTGGCCCATGCCTTTGGCTAGCTTAGCACGGAGTTCTGGATCGCTCAGATCCGGCTTTTTAAGATTTGCCATGCGTTCGTTTTCTCCTTAAATAACTCAGGATCGATTGATTTTCTGAAAATGTCAGCTATCAGCGCTCAGAGGAAAGCTAACAGCTATAAAGCCATTAGCTATCTGGTCTTCACTATCAGATCTTTGCTTATTATCGACTGTTCGCCGTTCACTGAATTTATAACGGGCCAGAAATTCCCTGTTTGCGGATCATCAGGAAGTGACCTAGCATGAAGACCGCCATTAACCAGGGGAAAACAAAGGTATGCAAGCTGTAAAAACGAGTCAGAGTAGATTGTCCAACGCTAGTACTGCCACGGATCAACTCAACCAGTTGATCTCCCTCAACAGGAATAGCAGCAGGAACGCCAGAAACGATTTTGACAGCCCAGTAGCCCACCTGATCCCAAGGCAGAGAATAACCCGTTACACCGAAGGAAACAGTAATAACTGCCATGATTACGCCCGTTACCCAGGTCAATTCGCGAGGCTTTTTGAAACCTCCAGTGAGATAAACGCGGAAGACGTGCAGAATCATCATGAGTACCATCATACTGGCAGACCAGCGATGGACGGAACGAATCAGCCAGCCGAAGCTGACCTCGTTCATGATGTACTCAACAGAGGAAAAAGCCTCAGTCACGGTTGGTTTGTAATAGAAAGTCATGGCAAATCCAGTAGCAAACTGGATTAGGAAGCAAACCAGGGTAATACCACCCAGGCAGTAGAAAATGTTGACGTGAGGGGGAACGTATTTGCTGGTGATATCGTCAGCGAGGGCTTGAATCTCCAGGCGTTCCTCGAACCACTGATAGACTTTAGAATCTGTAACTTGCTTAGAGAACATGAGGCCAAAATTATTTTAAGTAGTGACGCTCGGTTGGAGTTTGCTTAATTATCCCAGTTTCTGGTTGCAATGAGACTGAGTTGTTTTTGCTTTGGCTTAGACATTATCAGCAAAGGGTCTCATTAAAGAAATTTAACATAGCTTTAAGGTTAATAGCTGAGGGAGTTTAGCTTCGGGGCACTGATTACTGATTACTGATTACTGACAACTGATACTAGCGATCGCGCCCTTGGGCTAGCTGTAGTTTACTATATATTCATTGCGTACTTTTCTAATGGTTTGAGGTAGCACTCCTACCAAAAGGGCAAAAGCATCATCGGGAAGTTTGGCGGTTGTTTGAGGATCGAACCAATTTTCAAACTGATTGAGAATTACTTGTGCCCGTTGTAGAGGAATGGGATTGTCTGTAATTTGTTTGGTGAGTCTGACCCACTGTCGCCGAATGAGATAGGCATTAATCTTTTCTTTAGGGGATTGAGGAGTCGCAAAAGAAAGATTGCCGACTGGTATAGCTTGCACTACATCAAAGTCTAACTCGCTACCAACGACAGCCCCAGGCCCAGCAAACTCAGCATGATAGGATTTATAGAGAATCAAGCCATTTTTGCGACGGGGATTGACTATCAAAAACTTTTTTTCGCGCAGTTGAACCAGGATATCAGTCACTTTTATTCTTGTATACTTTTTTGTACAATAACAAACGTCTGGGACGCTTGAGCAACCAACTACTGAAGCTAAACTCAATGCGATAGAGCCTATATCCGCTCGAAAAATAAAGTCGTCTTGCAGGATGGTTATTTTCTAGAACGTGCAGCGAGATATCTTGACATCCCCACTCCCGTGCAATTTGCTCGCATTTGAGCAGTAGTTTTCGCGCGATTCCCTGTCGCCGATAGGTATGACTGACCGCCAAATTAGAAATATAAGGAAAGCGATTGCTGATGGTCAAGCCAGAGCGAATTCCGATTTCTACGGTACCGACAATTTCCTCTACTTCTCCAGTAACATCATTTACTACCTTGCTTGCTACTAAACATTTATGATGGGGCGGCAATGAACGAAAACGGCTGCGTAAATCTTCATAAATTCCTAATTTTAATAAGGGATAGAACCAATACCATATTCCTTGGCGAGGATGAAAACTATGGGTTAGGACTTCAGCGAGACCTTTAATATCTTTTGGTTCAGCCGTCCGAATAATTAATTGACGATCGCCAATGCTTTTATCAGATGAAGTTGGCGAATAAGGTATAGCAGGAGAAGAGAAGCAAAAGTCCACGATCGCTCCGAAGATGCAAATAAAAATAGATGAGAGGCTGCTTGGGCTAGTCTATAACGATCTGAATTGTAACCTTTTTGGAAAACGCTGCCTAATTCCAATAAATTAGTGTTTTTAACGTTTGGCAATACATTTTCAGTAACTTAACGCAATTAGCGATCGCGCCTAGATGAGCAATTTCATAACCGTGGGTATTTTGCGTGGGAAAACCCAAACAAGCAGCACGAGCAACATGACCGAATTTCATGGCAATAGAAGCATCGCTACCAAACCCGCTAATAGCAGCTAATTGTAAAGGAATTTCCCAGTTTTGAGCAGCTTTTCGCAATTCTTCGTTTAAATTCTCGTCGTAAATACCATAGCTATCCTGAGATAAAAGAACGGGCACTTCTCCGTCTTCAATGGGATATTCTGAAGACAAAGGACAAATTTCTAAAGCAATCAGCGCATCGAGACGGTGATTTTGAGTAAAATACAATGCTCCAATTGCGCCGACTTCTTCTTTCGCTGAAGCGACTAAATAGACATCTACACCAGGTTCTCGCAAATCTTCTGCCAGTGCCAGCAAAATCGCCACGGAAGCCTTATTATCCAGCGTGTAACTAGCAATATAATCTTTCAAGCGAATCGGGCGCTTGCGATGCTTGCCTACAACAACCCGACTTCCAGGGCGCACTCCAACTTCCGCTAATTCTGTAGCGCTGAGTTTGGTTTCTACCCAAGCATCTTCCCATCGCAGAGGCGCATCGTCTTGTTGTGCCTTTTGGGGAGATTCGTGAGAGACATGACGAGAACCGAAAGAAAGAATCCCGCTAATAGTTTTATGGTCGCCCAAGATATCCACTACGCCTTCGCCATATACCCAGGGAAAAGAACCGCCGAGTTTGCGAACTTGTAAGCAGCC
>CAYTUO010000152.1:0-9670 GCA_964441015.1 uncultured Pleurocapsa sp. | reverse complement strand
GGATTGATTCATTCACTGATAACTGATAACTGATTACTGATTACTGATGAGTCACTCTTCACCAATCGCCGATCACCAATCACCGATCACTCATCACCAATCACCAGTTACCAGTTACCAGTTATCAGTAATCAGTAATCAGTGTACCTGAGTTCAGGAGTTCAGGAGTTCAGGAGTTCAGGAGTTCAGTAGTAAATATTCTCCATTCTTCCTTGTCTCCCGATTGTAGATTTTGGATGAAAGGATTGATCCAGTCACCAATCACTGATAACTGATAACTGATAACTGATGACTGATGAGTCACCAATCACCAATCACCAATCACCAATCACCAATTATGAAAGAAGCCTACATTGTCAGCAGCGTTCGCACTGCCGTTGGAAAAGCACCACGGGGTACGCTACGCAACGTTCGCCCAGACGATATGGGGGCGGTTGTTACCCAAGCAGCAATAGAACGAGTCAAAGGTCTCGATCGCACCTTGATTGATGATGTCATCTTTGGCTGTGCCTTTCCCGAAGCCGAACAGGGATTCAATTTAGGACGCGCGATCGCTCAGCGTGCGGGATTGCCAGATTCAGTAGCAGGCTTGACAGTTAACCGATTTTGTGCATCAAGCCTACAAACCATTGCTATGGCAACTGGGGCAATTATGACGGGACAGGCAGAGGTTATTGTTGCGGGTGGTGCCGAATCGATGAGCTTGATTCCGATGGGAGGACATTATTTGGCTCCTAACCCAGATCTTCTCATAGATAAGCCATTCGCCTATAGCACTATGGGAATAACGGCAGAAAATCTCGTGCAGCACTATCAAATCTCTCGCGAAGAGCAAGATGCGTTTGCCGTGCGATCGCACCAACGAGCCTTAGATGCAATTGAGAAAGGTCGCTTTGCCGAAGAAATTGTCCCCATTACAGTCAAAGAAACCCACTATCTCGATGGCAAACTTCAACCGATAGAGACAGTTTTTCAGGTTGATGAAGGCCCTCGCCCTGATACTAGCCTAGAAGCTTTAGCTAAATTATCTCCGGTTTTTCGTGTCGGTGGAACAGTGACCGCCGGTAACTCATCGCAAATGTCGGATGGCGCAGCAGCAACGGTGGTAATGAGCAAGCGCATGGTTGATGAACTCGGCGTACAACCCTTGGGACGCTTGTTAGGATATGCTGTTGCGGGCGTTCCCCCAGAAATTATGGGCATCGGGCCGATAGAAGCGGTGCCGAAGGTACTAAAGCAGGTGGGGTTGACGCTAGACGACATCGGTTTAATTGAATTGAATGAAGCCTTTGCCGTTCAATCCCTTGCCGTCATTCGCAAACTCGGTCTTAACGAAGACATCATTAATGTTAATGGAGGCGCGATCGCTCTGGGTCATCCTTTGGGGTGTTCGGGGGCAAAGCTTACGGCTACTTTACTTCATGAAATGAAGCGTCGCGGCATTCGTTACGGTTTGGTGACGATGTGTGTTGGCGGGGGGATGGGTGCAGCAGGGGTGTTTGAGAGTTTTTGAATCTCACGCAAAGGCGCAGAGGCGCAGAGGAGGACGCTAAGGAGGTTATTTCTATGAGTAACTTGGTCTGAGGTTATTTCTCTTTTTTAACTCTCTTCGTGCCTTTGTGTTTTTTTGATATTAGGGAAAAATTATGATACCAAATTTTGATCCGATGCTTGCGCTTACAGCCCTATTTTTTCTTTTGCTGTTGCTAGGCTATATCGGCGTTCCTGTCTGGGTGTGGTCGTTGTATTTGGCATCCGTTTTAGCAGTTTTTCAAGCACCTATTTGGATTTGGGGTTGTTTTGGTGTTGTGGCGGTTATTTTGAATGTGCCTTGGCTGCGGCGCATCGTTATTACTTCCCAAATTGTTAAAAGCATTAAAGCGCTAAAACTATTACCCACTATTTCGGAAACGGAACGGGCCGCGATTGAAGCTGGGACAGTGTGGGTAGATGGCGAGTTTTTTTCTGGAAAGCCTAATTTTCAACGACTCAATAGCGAACCCTATCCCCAGGTTACGCCAGAAATTCAGGCATTTTTGGATGGGCCAGTTGAGCAAGTCTGTCGCATGGCAACCGATTGGGAAATTTACCGTCGCAAGGATTTTCCGCCCCAGGTGTGGGACTTTCTCAAACAAGAACGCTTTCTCGGCGCAATAATTCCTAAAGAATATGGCGGGTTGGGGTTTTCCAGTTTGGATTACAGTACCGTCATGGCAAAGTTAGCATCACGTTCCTTTATTTATACTGCAACCGTTGGTGTGACTAACTCCCTCGGCCCTGCCAAATTACTACTTCGTTATGGCACTCCCGCACAAAAAGAGTATTATTTGCCGCGACTGGCGCGAGGTGAGGAAATTCCCTGTTTTGCCCTGACTGAACCCAATGCCGGATCGGATGCAGCTAGTATTATTTCAGAAGGAACGATCTTTAAAGGAACGGATGGAAAGCTCTATCTGCGTCTGAATTGGAAAAAACGCTACATTACTCTCGGCGCGATCGCGACTCTCATCGGATTAGCCTTCAGATTGCGAGATCCTGACAATCTCTTGGGCAAAGGGGAAGACGTAGGGATTACCTGTGCTTTGATTCCTGCTGATACGCCAGGAGTCCTGCTAAACAAGCGACATGACCCGATGGGAGTACCGTTCTACAATTCCCCTATTGAAGGACATGATGTCGCGATCTCCGTTGACCAAATTATCGGCGGATTAGAGCAGGCGGGTCAAGGTTGGAAAATGTTGATGCAGAGTCTGGCGGCGGGCCGAGGGATCAGCTTTCCGGCTACCTGTACTGGCATTGCTAAGCTAGTCACGCGAGTCACGGGGGCTTATGCGACAGTACGCAATCAATTTGGTCTTTCTATCGGTCGTTTTGAAGGCATTGAGGAACCTTTAGCTCGCATTGGTGGACTGACCTATCTGATGGAGGCTGCGCGGATTTATACTTGCGGTGCAGTGGATCAGGGAGAACAGCCTTCGGTGATTTCTGCGATCGCCAAATACAACTTCACCGAACTGTCGCGCAAAATTATTAATGATGGCATGGATATTCTCGGCGGGGCGGGCATTTGTCGGGGGCCAAGAAATTTGTTGGCAAATATTTATACCGCAACTCCCATTCCCATCACCGTCGAAGGATCTAATATCCTCACCCGCACCATGATTATCTTCGGTCAAGGAGTCATTCGCTGTCATCCCTACATCTATGCAGAAATCGAAGCGCTAAACCAGTCCGATGTTGCTGCTTTCGATCGCGCCTTCTGGCATCACCTGGGTTGGATGAGTCGCAACGCTTTCCGTGCTTTTCTCCTCAATTTTTCTAGAGGGTATTTGGCTTTTTCCCCAGTTTCCGGCGCAACTGCCAAGTACTATCGTAAGCTAGCGTGGGCTTCTGCAACCTTTGCTTTCTTATCCGACTTAACACTCATCTTCTTTGGGGGCACGTTGAAGCGACGGGAAAAGCTAACCGGACGATTTGCCGATATTCTCTCCTGGATGTATCTGGGAAGTGCTACCCTGCGTCGGTTTGAGGCGGAAGGTCGAAAATTGGAAGATCTCCCCTTCGTTCACTGGGCGATGCAGTATGCTTTTGCTCAAATTCAGCAGGGATTTGAAGGGATTTTAAACAATTTGCCTGTGCTTCGGGAACTTGTAGCCTGGTGGTGGCGACTAAATCCTATCGGTACTTTACCGAGCGATCGCCTTGGCAGCCAAATTGCCCAGATTCTTCAAACTCCAGGTCGGCAACGCGATCAAATTACTGAAGATGTTTATATTCCCTGCTATCCGAACGAAGCTTTGGGGCGTTTGGAACGTGCATTCCTTCTTTCATCTCAAGTCGAACCAGTCCTCAAAACTATCAAGGCTGCGATTCGTGCTGGTAAACTTCCACAACAAAAACCCGAACGATTAATCGCTGCTGCTCTAGAGGCTGGGATAATTAACGAGAAAGAGGCTCAGTTAATCCGCGAGGCAGAAGTTGCCCTTAACGATGCTATTGGGGTAGATGCGTTTACCCTAGAAGAGTATCAGCAAGTCGGGCTACCGAGTCCCCTGACCATCAAACCTTCCATTGGGCAGAAAGCGTCTATGAGCGTTTCACCTGCGCCTTAGCCTCTCATCCCATGCGATCGCGTCAGCGCTAAAGGCAAGAAACCATCTCATAAGCATAAATCTGGCAAAAAGTCAATTACTCAATAAATTAACGGGGATAAAAGCCTCCCGTGCTAATCTGATAAAAAGGCATTATCTAAGGAGCAATATCGTGATCGAACCTTTACTTCTGGGAATTGTTATGGGTCTAATCCCCATTACCCTAGCCGGATTGTTTGTTGCTGCTTACTTGCAGTACAAGCGCGGCAATGAGCTTGGTATCGACTAATTCAAGTACACTTGGGACAAGTCGCTCGCAATTACCTTTTCTTGTCCCTATATTTATTTGAGAGGCTCAGAGTAACTCGATCAGTAAATTTTGAAAAGTCAAAGTCTAATTCGCCTACTAACTGAATTCTGGCTTGACGTTGTAAATCTTCAGTAAAACTTAGTTCGATATCGAGATAATGGAGAGGATTGTAAGGCAAACGCTCCGCCCACTCGATCGCTGTAATTCCTGGCGGGACTTCTATGCTTTCCCAATAGGTATCTAAATAAAGTGCCTCAATCTCTTTCGATTGCAAGCGATACAAATCCAGATGATAGAGCGGCAAACGTCCTTCAATATACTCATTAATCAAAGTAAAAGTAGGACTGAGAATCGGCTCTTTAATTCCTAATCCTTCCCCAATCCCTTGAACCAAAGTAGTTTTTCCTGCACCTAAATCTCCTGTGAGCAAAACAACGCTTCCGGCTGGTAGGGATTCCCCCAGAATTTTACCTAATTGTTGAGTCGCTTGAGCATCTGCTAAAGGAATTGTTAATACAGTCATTAATCTGATTACTGTCTTATCTGCCACCGTACCAGCGCAACAAAACCCTAGCTAATCGATAGGGATCGTGACGAATATAACCTTTATTCTCGTCTTCTTCCATAACGTTAGCCAGAACAATCCGACATCCGCAATTAGAGACATCTTCTCGATCCAAAAAGACCGGATGACAGTTACCTTCGGCGTAGCGCTTCAGAGATTGGGGAGAAGGTGATTTTCGCTGAACCAGTACAGCATCAAAAACTCGTTTTCCACACACGCGGTTGATCGCGCGGATATGATCGGAGACGGTATAGCCTTCGGTTTCTCCAGGTTGAGTCATAATGTTGCAGACGTAGATGCGAGGAACGGTAACTTTGGCGATCGCGTCTCGAATTTCCGGCACTAGCAAATTGGGAATGACGCTAGTATAAAGACTGCCCGGCCCGATAATAATATAGTCTGCCTCTTCGAGCGCGCGAATCGCAGCAGGTAAGGCGGGAGGATCTGGCGGATTGCAGCCAATTTGCCGAATCTGTCCCTTAGCCTCTGTAATATTAGACTCGCCCTCAATCAATCGACCGTCGGCTAACTCAGCCCAAAGGCAAACATCGCTCAGGGTAGCCGGCAACACTCGTCCCCGCACCGCTAAGACTTGGGAACTAGTCGCGATCGCCCTTTCGAGATCTCCGGTGATTTCAGTCATAGCAGTCAGAAACAAGTTGCCAAAACTGTGACCGCTCAATCCATCGCCCGCTTGAAAGCGATATTGAAATAACTCGGTTAAAAGCTTTTCCTCATCTGCCAAAGCCGCAATGCAGTTGCGAATATCTCCCGGAGGAAGCACGCCAATTTCTCGTCGCAGTCGCCCAGAGGAGCCTCCATCATCGGCAACAGTGACGATCGCCGTAATATTAGCGCTATACTGTTTCAAGCCTCGGAGCAAAGTAGACAGTCCCGTTCCGCCGCCAATCGCCACGATTTTTGGCCCTCGGTTTAAGCGACGATGAGCCAGCAAGACATCCACCAATTCGAGATCGCCTTCAGGTTGAAGTGCTTCTGTAATCGAGCCAACCGTGCGCGTCTGTCCCCAAAACACGAAAAATAGTCCTAAACCCAGCGCGATCGGCCCAGAGATATAGCTAGGGACAATCTTGGTAAAGGTTTCTAAAATTTCGGAGGTAAGCTCGATCAGGCGGGAAATAGGAGTCAGCTTCACCCAAATTGCCAATCCCAAAACGATTAGAACAACACCAATGGCGCTGATCGCTAACCACCGCTTGACCAATAATCCCGGCGATAACCACTTAAACCATCGGTTAAATTGTTTGGGAGTTCGTTTGCCAACGGCAGCCAACTTCCCCTTATCTGACTTAAATTTCCGCAAAGCGTGTTTTAATGGACTGATTGACATAACCGATGACCAACGAGAAGACTGATGCTCAAGCAATCTCTCAAATTTTCAAGTCTTAACAGAGAGCGAGCTAGATAAAGATAAAAGCCTCACAATAGCGAACTCAACCGGAAAAATTAATCGCATAAACTTGCATAATTTGATGGAACAACGAATTTTAGGACTCGATCCAGGAATCGCGATTGTTGGATTTGGGACAATTGTATGTCAGAGTGCAGATAATTTGCTGACTTGTGTTGGAAATCGGCGGATTCGCCCCTGGCAAGCACAACCCGAACCCGTCCGGCTCTTAGACTTTGGCGCGATCGAAACCCCTGCTGCTACCCCAGATGGAGAGCGTCTGGCGATTATTTATGAAGATTTACACACCCTTCTCCAAGAATTTCGCCCCGATTTAGTGGCAATTGAAAAGCTGTTTTTCTACCGTATGAGTAATACTATCGCGATCGCGCAGGCTCGTGGGGTAATGTTACTGGTTTTAGCAATGGAAAAAATTCCCTACCTCGAATTTACGCCGGCTCAAGTCAAACAAGCCCTAACGGGACATGGCAACGCCAAAAAATCTGAAGTCCAGTCAGCCGTAACGCGAGAGTTAAATTTAACGGCAATTCCTCAACCCGACGATGCCGCCGATGCTCTTGCTCTCGCTTTAACTGCTTGGTTTTATAATCAGTCCTGTAGCGGACAAACAGTTATATAATTTGAAATAAGTAACTCCCCAGGTAGGATTCGAACCTACGACCAATCGGTTAACAGCCGACCGCTCTACCACTGAGCTACTGAGGAATGTAGCAACGATTTTTAATTATAATGACATGACAGCTAATTTTGCAAGAGGCTAGACTAAGTTTTTTGGCGTTACAGCGATCCGATTGAATTTTTAAGGACGAAATACATCAAGAGTCGCTATCCTAAAGTAAAACACTAGCCTCTCGGTTAACTCTCTATGAGGCTTCTTCTTGTTGAAGATAACGTCTTCCTAGCTGAAAGTTTAACGGCAGCGCTTGCCGAACAACGTTATGTCGTCGATCGCGTTAGTGATGGCGAATCAGCCTGGAAAAAAATCGCAGCAATAGATTACGATTTAATCTTACTCGATAGGGTGTTACCCAAACTGGATGGACTCAGCTTGTGCAAGCAGCTACGCGATCGCGGTTTCCAAAAGCCTATCCTTATCCTAACTGCCCGCGATAACAATACTGATAAAGTTGCTGGATTAGATGCTGGGGCTGATGACTATGTGGTCAAACCCTTCGATTTGTTAGAATTATTTGCCAGAATTCGCGCTTTACTGCGTCGAGGAGAAAATTATTCGTCGCCAATTCTAGCTTGGGGAAGCTTGCGACTCGATCCCAGTACTTTTGAAGTCACCTATGCCGGACATTCTCTTCATTTGACTCCTAAAGAATATTCTATTTTGCAACTTTTGATTCGCCACGGTCGGCGAGTGATCAGTCGTAGCGTTATGATCGAACACATTTGGCCTTTAGAAGAGCCGCCCAGTGAAGAGACGGTTAAAGCACATATTAAAAGTTTACGTCACAAGCTCAGTTGTGCAGGCGCTTCCAAGGAACTGATCGAAACCGTTCACGGCATCGGTTATCGATTAAAGCCGATTTCTTAATGTTTCTTCAGCACAATTGGCGGTTTCTACCCGATTTCTACCCGATTTCCTGCCCAAAATTTTGATATTGAAAAGCTAGCTTGAGAAGTGGAAGAACCGCGATCGCTTTTTGGATCTCGATCTTATGCTGAGGATAGATATGGGTTGGCTAAAGTCAGAGCAGGAATTAATCGACGAGGAAATTGAAAACGCACTAGAACTTTATTCTGATGAATTCTACAAGAGAATCTTAGCAATTCGTGAATTTCGTCATCAATTAATTGTCTACGTTCTAGAGAGAGTTGAGTCAGCTAGTGTGGATCTCAAAGGTAAGCAGCATTTACTCTCTAAAACTAAATTTCCCTATCGTTCTCTAGAACTGCGTTTGCGTATCGAGCAATATATCATGGAAGGGATTGAACAGATTCTTCAGATCAATTCAGACGCACTCGCCCGGTACATCCCTAAAGATTGTAATTTATCTTATTCGTCTTCTTGCTAAAAGAGAACTTTTTAGGGGCATTGTTTTGCCCCCTGTGCAAATCCCGAACTCCTACTAGCGACAAAATTTTTATTCGATCGAAATCGACTGAGGCCCGCTACCATTACCGGAGGAAGTATCCGTATAAGAAAAAGTGGTAACGCCTTGTTTTTCTAACCAATCTTTGAGGGGAGCGTCGGAAACTTTGATCCGCAAGACTCCCGACACGAATCCACCGAAAAATGCTATAGGCTGTTGAGTCAATTCCTTGATGAGTGGTTGTAGTTCGCTCAAAAACATTGTCAATCTCCTTTATGTCTCTACCTCTAAATGTTAAGTTATTTGAAGTTAACCTTCATTTATAGTTTCTTGGGGTTTAGACAATGTCTGCTACAGAGGGAAAAGTAAAACCAATTAATCGGAGTTGGCTGACAGTTGTTTTGTTGCTTTTGGTTGCTATTATCTGGGTAGGAGTCAGAATTGCCTTGCCCGACAGTCCAACGATTTTTGCTGGAACTCGTCCCGATAATCTTGGCGTAAGTTTGGGAAAGTTAGCTTCTTGTCCGAGTACGCCCAACTGCGTCAGCAGTCAAAGTGCCGATGCCGAACATTATATCGAGCCTTTCACCTATCAAGCTAGCGCTACAGAGGTGATCGCGAAATTGAAAACTATTATCGAAAGTCAAGAACGAGCAAAACTCATTGCAGAAACTGAAAATTATCTCTACGCTGAGTTTACCAGTCGCTGGATGGGATATGTTGATGATCTAGAATTTTATGCTAATGAGCAGGATAAAACTATTGAGGTGCGATCGGCTTCTCGTTTGGGAGAATCAGATTTAGGAGTCAACCGTCAGCGAATTGAAAGAATCAAAAGTCAGTTTGAATAAACTAAGAAATTTTAAAATATCCCTTTAACTCACTCTTGATTTTGGCATCGTTAAAGATAGTCCTGTCAAATGACTAGAGAGTCTATCCCATGATTCCTCGCCAAAACGTCCGAAATATTGGAATTGCTGCCCATATCGATGCGGGAAAAACTACCATTTCCGAACGAATTCTCTTCTACACTGGAAAAATCCACAAGATTCATGAGGTGAAGGGGGATGACGAAGGCGCAACGATGGATTACATGGAATTAGAACGGGAAAGGGGCATTACAATTACTTCAGCCGCCATTACCTGTTTTTGGAACGATACCCAAATCAATTTAATCGATACTCCCGGTCATGTCGATTTTACGATCGAAGTCGAGCGATCGCTACGGGT
>CAYTUO010000151.1:0-9746 GCA_964441015.1 uncultured Pleurocapsa sp. | reverse complement strand
AACCTATCTCCTTATCTCCCAATCACTAATCACTAATCACTAATCACTAATCACTTTTTTCTCGCCAAAAAACAAGAGAATTATTGAGTAATTGTAGTTGTGTTCCGGGATAATAAAATGCCAAAATTTGCTCCGCCGACCAACCCAAATTCGCTAAATTATAAGAGCCAAATTGACTTAATCCTACCCCATGTCCAAAGCCGCCGCCAATAAAAGAATAGCCTTGTAAGCGCTTATTTGGGTCATAGATGGGTTCGAGATAAAATAAGGTGCTGCGAGGGGGTGCAAAGGCACTGCGAACTTCATTTTTTTGTAATTCCAGCATCCCTTTATCGGTTTGGATTGCCATAGTCAAAATTCTTCCCGAAGGCGATCGCTTGGTAATTTCCATTCTCTGAATGGTCGTGAAATTGGCGAGTGGATGTTTGCGTTTGCCGAGATACTCTTTTAAATCTTCATTGAGTTCTTCAAGCGTCCCTTTTCTATTCCAGCGAAAAACATTTCTTCCCGTTTCATTAAATCCCTCTTTCAGGCTAATAAAACGGCGGAATGCTCCTTCATCGGCTAAAGATTGTTGAGATAAATTCCAAATCTGTCTAGGCGCGTCGATAACAGGTTTGAGATAAGGACGTTCCTCTCCATTCCAAACATCGCTAAAACTTGCCGTGATCCCGCCCGTCGTTGAAGAATAAAGGGCATCAACTAATTCGTTCTGGTAAGTTAAGACTAAGCCTTTTGTCTGGGTGATCGCGCGATCAGCTCGTCCATTGGTATCCGATAATCCGTAATATACCTGACAGTGTACGT
The DNA here is from genome assembly GCA_964441015.1 of uncultured Pleurocapsa sp. GTDB lineage: Bacteria > Cyanobacteriota > Cyanobacteriia > Cyanobacteriales > Microcystaceae > Hydrococcus. The sequence continues at coordinate 8,939 of CAYTUO010000151.1, read as the reverse complement.
CGGCACAGAGTTGATAGTTATCTGCCTGAAACCGTCGCAGATTTCGCAAGGCATAAGTTCTGGCGATAATAGTTTGAGCTTTAACGGCATTGTTGGGCGCTTCCTGTCCGATTTCATGAGGAACTACCCCTCGCAGATAGGTTTCTAGCGGGACTTGGTTGACTAAGGTAAACGTTCCATAGGCATTGGGTTGAAGCTTTAAACTCCCTCCATAGACTTGTCGTCGATCCTTTCCTAGCGTCACTTGGATGAGATTGTTGCCAGCACTAATCGCTAAATAACTTTGCTCGTAACGCTTTCCGATGACGGTAAAAACGGGTAGGAATTTCTGGGCCAGAATTTCTGTTTCTAGATAGGGTTGGTCGTATCCCTGCGCTTTCAGACTCTGCAATAGCAAGCGACGTAGTAAAGGAGTTTCATAAACCTCTCGTTTTGCCCAAACTTCCCATCGTTCAGGTTGAGTAATTTCGACTTCAAGTCCTTGCGCTTTCCATTGATTGGCGCTATCTTCAGCCGTCTCGAAGGTGGCATAGCTTCCCAGGACAACTCGTTCTGAGAGTAGGGGTGCAGGCAAAGGCTGTTCGACGACTTCCAGTTTCACCTGGTTAGTTTGTAGGGTTTGGTTTTGTCCGTTGCGATCGCCAAAATTCAGCGTTAAAATATCTCCCTCAGTACTCGAAAGGGTGATTTCCTTTTTCCCTTCTTCACCAAATCGCTGGACGATCCCAACTTGTAGCTCAATATCTTTTGCCTTGACGCTGGGTGCCAATGCTAAACTGAGTAACGCAGGAAAGGTAAACGCCGTCGCCATCAATCGTTTGCCTTTAATCTGAGTTTTTTTCTGAGTGGCTTGCATATTGAGCTTAATTAAACGATTTCTCTTAGCTTTTCCCTTTAGTTAATTTTACCCTCCACAGACACACCAATTCTGTCATCGTTAGGTAAGTAGTTCTTTAACGATCCTTAGACATTAAATTGAGATTCGATCGCACATGGAACACACACTAATCAATACTTTATGAAAACTAGAATCGCTATTTTGGGAGTCGGACGCTGGGGCGTTCATTGGGTGAGAAATTTTTTGCAGCATCCTCAAGCTGAAGTCGTTGCGATTGTCGATCCTTCTCTAGAAAGATTAGCTGAGTGTCGAGAAAAATTTTGTCTAGACGAGACTAAAGTCGTTTTGGCAACGGATTGGGAATCGGTGCGACAACTAAGCGGCATTAATGCAGTGATTGTTGCTACGCCTGCGTCAACTCACTATTCTCTGATTGTCGATGCCTTAACGCTTGGCTATCACGTTTTAGCAGAAAAACCTCTCACCCTAGATCCGGCTGAATGTCTCGAACTGGCGAAGCTAGCTCAAAAACAGCAACGACAATTATTCGTCGATCATACCTATTTATTTCATCCTGCCGTAGAACAAGGTCAGCAAGTGATGCGATCGCAACGGTTAGGAGAATTGCGCTACGGTTATGCCACTCGCACCCATTTAGGCCCTGTCCGTCAAGATGTAGATGCGTTGTGGGACTTAGCCATTCACGATCTTGCCATTTTTAATTGCTGGTTAGGACAAACGCCTATTGAGGTACAAGCGAAGGGAAACGTTTGGCTACAAAAGGATTTAGCCGATTTAGTCTGGGTGACGCTGATCTATCCCGATGGATTTCAAGCTTATATTCACTTGTGTTGGTTGAATACGGATAAACAGCGACGACTCTGTATCGTTGGGACACAGGGAAGTTTGATTTTTGATGAAATGTCAGCAGAAGCCCCCTTAACCCTTCAACATGGCTATTTTCAACGTCAAGGAGAACGATTTATCCCTGTCGCTCAATTTCGTGAAGTCTTGGAGATAGAACAATCTGAACCTTTAAAGAAAGTGTGCGATCGCTTTTTACAAATGATTGATTCTCAAGAAACTTGCTCTTTGTCTTCAGGTTGGGTAGGCGCTCAATTAGTACAAATTCTCAGTTGTTTGAGCCTTTCTCTACAACGACAGGGCGAGATAATTTCCGTACCTCAGTTAAGCCAAAGCCAATAGATAACTGGCATAATTTGAAATAGTACAGAGCTAAATGATATGTCTAACCGCCTTGCTGAGAGTAAAAATCGCCTGAATGACCTAATTGCCCGTTACCGCGATCACGTCGATTTTCTGGCCATCCGCCTTGAAGAAGCAGAAGGAACGAACATCTTATTGCGAGGAGACAAAGTAGAAACTCTCAGCGAAGGAATTTCCCTCGGCGGACAGGTGAGAGCGTGCTACAAAGGAGGTTGGGGGTTCGCTACCTTTAACCAATTATCGACCCTAGCCGATCGCGTAGAAGAAGCTATTGCTGCTGCCAAAATGGTAGGAGAAGAAGAAACCCTCCTCGCCCCAGTCGAACCCGTTCAAGTCGTTTGTCAGTTACCGTTGACGGGAACCGATCCACGTCAGGTGTCGCTTGAGCAGAAAAAATCCCTGTGCGATCGCTACAATAATATCCTTCGCAGCTTCAGCGATCGCATTACCACTACGTCTGTTCGCTACGGCGACAGCACCCAGCACATCATCCTCGCCACCTCTGAGGGAACTTTAATCGAACAATCTTGGGCGGACATAGAAATGCGCTTTTCCGCGACGGCTAGAAAGGGAGAAACCGTGCAAACAGGACGAGAAACCACAGGATCTCGCAAAGCCTACGAAGATTTGGTCAATCTAGACGATTGGGTACTAGGGGCAGCTAAACGTTCCGTAGAAGCCCTCTCTTTGCCTCCTGTCAAGGGCAATACTTACACGGTTGTCATCGATCCCATTCTCACGGGTTTGTTCGTTCACGAGGCATTCGGACATCTCTCAGAAGCAGATATGCTCTATGAAAATCCCGACTTGTTAGAAGTGATGAGTATGGGGAAACGATTTGGTTGCCAAGAACTGCAAATCTTCGACGGCGCAGCCCCCCAAGGACATCGGGGAAGTTATTTGTATGACGACGAAGGAACCCCTGCAACTACAACTCAATTGATTGAAGATGGCGTGTTAGTCGGACGGTTGCACTCTCGCGAAACTGCTGGCAAATTAGGTGAAAAACCGACTGGAAATGCGCGTTGTCTCAATTATCATTATCCTCCTATCGTTCGCATGACTAATACTTGGATTGAGCGAGGAACAACATCCGTTGAAGATTTATTTGACGGCATTAAAGAAGGGGTATATGCTCGCAATTGGTTAGGAGGAATGACTAATGGAGAAATGTTTACCTTTAGTGCAGGGGAAGCTTGGATGATTCGCGATGGCAAAATTGCCGAACCCGTGCGCGATGTCACTTTATCTGGAAACGTCTTTAAAACCCTAGCAAATATTGAAGGGATTGGCGATGATTTCTATTGGGATGAATCTGGCGGTTGCGGTAAAGGTGGACAAAGTGGTTTACCCGTTGGTTGCGGCGGGCCGAGTTTGCGAATTCGGGATGTAGTCATCGGTGGCGAAGCTTAAACAGTTATCAGTTATCAGTTATCAGTTATCAGTAGTCAGGAGTTCAGGAGTCGTAGAGACGTTGCACTGCAACGTCTCTACAAGATTCTTCCTTGTCCCCCGATTTTAGATGAAAGGATTTTGGATTGATCCAGTCACCAATCACTGATAACTGATCACTGGTAACTGGTAACTGTCCCACACTCCCCACACTCCCCACACTCCCCACACTCCCCACACTCCCCATTCCCAAGGACTAATGACTCATACAATTGATGAAGGGTATGTTAAATATCGATGTAATTGGATTCATTCACCGCCTCTTGCAAGATATCAAATTCAAGAACTGAATTGTTGGAGAAAGAAATTTTATCAATTAGGTTTAATTGGCGAATATGATAATGGCATTGGTTTTGGCAATATTAGTATTCGCTGTCCTGACAAACCCAGTCAATTTATTGTTTCTGGTACTAAAACGGGTGGTTTATCCATTTTGAACGAACAACATTATACAAAAGTCATTGATTACGATTGGGAACGAAATTGTTTAACTTGTACCGGGCCAATTCAAGCGTCTTCGGAATCATTAACCCATGCAGCTATCTACGAAGCTAATCCAAATGTGAATGCAATTATTCACGTTCATCATCTCGAACTCTGGCAAAAATTAATGAATAAAGTTCCTACAACGGCAAAAAATATTGCTTACGGTACGCCAGAAATGGCAAAGGAAATTATTAGATTGTGCCGAGAAGAAAATTTAGGAGAAACGCAAATTTTAGTAATGAGCGGACACGAAGAAGGTATTATTGCTTTTGGAAGTAATTTGGAAAAGGCAGGAAATTTATTGTTGAAATATTATGATGATTTTGTCGATCGCAATCCTGACCCAATAATTCGTAATTCGTAATTAAGATAGTAAATCTTCATTTTATTCTGACTTGATAAAATAGAGACTAAGAAGGAGATTGCAAAAAGTTTGGCACCAATGGTATAAAGATTCTCAATTAGCACTCGCTTACATTCTGAGCGTTTTGAGTCATAGAACACCCGATGGGATAAGCTGAATGATAAGTCGAATCTCGCTTGCCAAACCACTGATAACGATTATCTCTGATTTGTTCGTAAGTGCGATCGCCCATCCACTTCATCCCTGGTAAAGCGCGATAAGCGACAATAAACGCCTCACCCATTGGCAGTAAACGAATAATTTCTTCTGCTGCATCGCTTCCTTGCCACCGCCGTTTTGGATCTTTTGCATCAATTAAAATCATTCCCATCTGGCAATCTTGTGGGGGAATGCTAAATTCTTGCAAGATAGATTCTGCTTGCATGGGTGTGTAGTCAAAGAGTTGACCGCGATCGAATTTTTCTAAGAGTTGGGTAAAGGTAACGCAGAGATTGCAATTGCCGTCGTAGATGACGTGATAGTTCATGGCGATTAGTTAGAGGTTAGGCTTTGTTTTAGATAAATATGCTAACGATTTTTATTTCAAAATGAGGTTTTGCAGAATGGGTCAGTTCAACTATTACGATAAAATCGCACAAATCTATGACCGATCGCGCTGGCTAACTGAATCGGTAGCAGAGGAAGTAGCAGATTTTATTGTAGAGTTAGTTAAGGCAACCCCTCAAACAGCTTTTTTAGAACCCGGTATTGGTACTGGATTGAATGTTTTTCCATTAGTCAAGCGCGGTTATCCCGTGACAGGAATTGATATTTCTGAAGAAATGCTGCGTCAGTTTCGCCAAAAGTTTTTAAAGATTCCCAATAATCTGACCTTAATTCATGGGGATGCTTCGCAAATCTCTTTTCCCGATAACAGTTTTGATGTCGTGTTAACGGTTCACATGATTCATAATGTCTCCAATTGGAGACATTTTTTAGATGACATCGATCGCGTACTAAAATCTGGAGGCTTCTATCTTAACGCTCAATGGGTTACACCACCTGCCCGAATGGAATTTGAAAGTTATTTTCGATCTATTCTTTCTAAATACGAGGAGTTTCAAAATTCTAAGTGTTTAGATGTAGCTATTAAAGAGATTAATGTGGAGGAATATTTCTCTGGCAAAGGCTATAAGTCAAATTATCTCATTGCCAAAAAATGGACGGTTAGTAATACTGTTGAGGAATTATTGGGTTTCTTTAAATTCCGTGCCTACGGTTTATGTTGGCAGGTAACAGATGAGATATTTCCTCAGATAATGAATGAGTTTGAGGAATTTTGTCTCGAACGTTATGGTTCGCTGAATACGACATTATCATCTGATGCTAAGTTTGAAATATGGGCATATACGACAAATAAATAATTAATTCAAAACAACTGCCAATCCTTGCAAGTTAACCGCTTTAATCGTTCTAATCGTTGCGAGAAATAGCTGTTATCTAACCTACTATAGTCGTAAAATTTAGTATGATTGAGCGCGATCGCCCAGGCCCAAATATAAGCTGCTTGCGTCAAAGCTTGCAACGAGTCGAGTTCAAGATCAGTAATTTTCTCATAAGAGCGATAGCCATCGAGAAAAGCTTGTCTGACGGTTCGGCTCAAACCCTTTTGTAATCCAACTTGCCAGAATTTAGCAATGTCAAAAATGCGCCAACCATAACCGCATTGATCGAAGTCGAAGAGAGTTAGGCGATGATCGGAGGTAATATGAACGTTACCACTATGAGGATCACCCCAACAAACGACTCCCCAGTAAGGTGCTTCAGTCGGTAAATCTTGTAAATCCTGTTTAATCCGAGCGATCGCTTCTAATAAACATCTCAGATCTTGCGTTCTCTGATGCAAGAAAGGAGCAATAATTTGCCAAGAATCGTTGAGTAAATGCTCTAAATTTAACGGTTTTCGGTAAGCCAGGGTTTGAAATTTTCTAGTTGCTTGATGGAGCTTGGCAACTGTTTCACCTAAGAGGAAACTTTGCGTATGATTGAGATCGCCTAATGCAATTTCTCCTGGAGCATAAATAAATAAACTTGCATAGCGTTTGCCTTCTGGCGCATCAATTTCAATTGACAAATTGCCTTCTTTTGTCCTCAGAGGAAAGGCAACTGGCATTTTATTTAAGTGTAAAAACTCTAGTAATTCTAGTTCAAAATAAATTTCATTTTTGCAGCGCCAATGATTATGAGAAACTCTTAAAATATAGGATTCGTCCAAAGTTTCTACTAAATAAATATCGCTTAATCCGCGATGCCAAAATCGACAATTTTTGACAATTTCAATATCGTAGCAAGAATATACTAAAGCAGCTAAAGCATCAGGTGCAAGTGTAGAGCAGACAACGGGAAATACACTATTTGATTGCTTAGTTTTCCAAGAATGCCTCTGAGCCATCAATGACTCTAGAGATGATAATAGTTTCACTTGCGTTTTCCCCCGATGTTTAGCGCCTATGCAGTTGAGTCAGATATCTTGCGATCGCTATCATTTGTTGTTCTTTGCTAAGAAAACTAATTAATAGTTAAGTTTTATAAATCTATTTAATCAAAAAGGATTCTTTCTAGTAAAAGCCTTATTCTTGTTTTCAAGCGCAAATTTTTGACAGTTTTGCACTAAAAGGCTTCTTAAGAGTTAATTTATAAGGTTTTCAGAAAGACAGTCGTATATTTAGCTACAAACGGAAATTTGACGCAAATTTTTGATCGAGTTGCGATCGCTCTATTGAGTTATTACTTGGATAAGCAAAGAGAAAAAATTATAATTGACTCTAAACAATTTAGAAATCGTCAACACTAGAACTAAAATAAAAAAATGAGGATTCCTGCACCCAAGGATCGACATATCCACCCCATCTTTCGCAGAAACCCCACTGCGTATAAGATTCAAGAGTCGGAATCCTCTTGCCAATAACTACGCTGACACCCGACTTGAAAAAGCGACCAATAAGTCACAGAATTCTCAAAGAATTAAGCCATAATCTACACCAAGGGAAAAAAGAACCAGCATGGCACATTTGAACCCGATCAATTCCCACTCGGAAGTAACTAAAGCTGGATTGACTTTAGTGTCCAGCACCCCTCAAAATCGCCCACACAACGAACAAAACGGGGATCGATTTTTAGAAACAACACCTCAGATTGGGAGTGAAAAACCCGATCTAGACTTAGAAGCCATCAATCAACAGCTTGCCAACACGACAGCCCATCAAGTCATCGAGTGGGCAACAGAAACCTTTGGGGATGGCTTGGTCATGAGTACTAGCTTTGGCATTCAAGCCGCCGTAATGTTGCATTTAGTGACCCAGATTGTCCCCGATATCCCGATTATTTGGGTAGATACGGGCTATTTGCCCAGCGAAACTTATCAATTTGCTGAAGAGTTGAGCGATCGCCTGAAATTGAATTTAAAAGTTTATCAGTCTCCCATGAGTCCTGCTCGCATGGAAGCCCTTTATGGTAGACTTTGGGCACAAAAAGATGTTGAATCGCTCAATCGCTACGACAAAATCCGCAAAGTCGAACCCATGCAACGTGCCTTGAAAGAACTGAAGGCAACGGCTTGGTTAGCCGGGTTGCGCCGCGATCAAACCGATCACCGCAAGACGTTACAGCGAGTCAGCAGGCAAGGGGAACATTATAAAATACACCCAATTCTGGATTGGAGTTCTAAAGATATCTATCAATACCTAACCGCCCACGATCTCCCCTATCACCCCTTCTTCGATCTAGGGTATGTTTCAGTAGGCGACTGGCATTCTAGCCGTCCGTTAATGGCTGACGACCAAGACGAACGAGACACCCGCTTTCACGGTCTCAAGCAAGAGTGTGGCTTGCATTTGCCCCTCACGCCAGCAGAAGCACAAAGCCTTGATTCGAGTACATTGTAATTGGTAATTGGTGACTGGTGAGAAGGTGACTGGTGACTGGGAAAATCTATGCAACTTACCAGCAAGATACAAAAATATCTTAATCACTAATCACTAATCACCGATCTCCCAATTGCCTATAAAGGAGCAACTTGGATTTCAACCTCAGCAGTAACTTCAGGGTGAAGTTTGACTTGGGCTTTGTAGAAACCCGTTTTGCTGATTTCTGGCAAGGTAATTCCACGACGATCAACTTCTTGCCCCGTGCTTGCCTTGATTGCGTCTGCTACTTCTGTTGTAGTAACCGTTCCAAAAATTGCCTCTTTTTCACCCACCTGCTTGCGGATAACAAAACGTCCAATTGTTTGTAGAGCGGTTTTGCGAGCTTCTGCTTCCTGTTTTTCTGCTATCAGGCGTTGTCTTTCTTTCTCTTTTCTTTGTTCGACTTGTTTGAGGATGCTTGGGGTTGCCACAACACCGATGCCTCTTGGAAGCAAGTAATTACGGGCATAGCCAGGGGCAACTTCAACTAAATCTCCAGTTTTACCCAGTTTGTTGACGTTTTGATTCAATACGACTTGCACTCGTTTTGCCATCGTTTCTCCTATGAGTTAGCTTGACATCTCCAGCCTTTGAAAAAGCTGGATTCTGTACTCTAAGAGTACCGCAA
>CAYTUO010000150.1:0-9753 GCA_964441015.1 uncultured Pleurocapsa sp. | reverse complement strand
CAGGGTAAGCGCATCTCAAACCCTATTGACAAGAGGCTTCTGAGGTCTCATTATTATGATGAGATAAACAAGCAGCAAGAATCGTCAACATATAGTTGTTATCCATAGCCGCTCGATTCGATTTTTGACGATTACTACGCTTTAACGATTGCTCCAAATTCAATGCGTTAATTGCAATTCGACGCAGCAATGACAAATTTTGTGGAGCATGACCAGTACGGACGCGGCAAGCGTCTTCGTTGAACGTAACATCCAAAGTCCAACCAGTCGTATTTACTCAATCCATAATTTTCCATTACCTTTTTGAGATATCCAAGAATATTCAGGCTTAACATGGTTGTTGAAGAACTTTTTCAAGACGTATTTGTTAGGTTTTAAGCCACTTTCGTACAAGTCTTTCCATGTAGCCAGTCCCCAGTTATAAGTAAACCGTGCTATTCCGGCGTGTTTAGCCATTAATAGCTTTTGTGACTTGTTTAGCTTTAGTTTCGTCTTGATAGAAAGTAGGAGCGACCTAATACTCTCAATTGCTTCTATTTTACCAGGTTTTCGCTTGGGTAGACTAGGAAGTTTTGGTTATACTTGTTTAGGTTGGTCTAAGAAACAGCTAGCTAGGGACAAGCTCCCCTTCGTCAAGGTTTGAGGAAGTATTAATTCATTTCCAACTCTTTTGGCAGGAGATCGAGTCCCAATAACACCTTTTGCCTATTAGACATATCGCCGATGATCCGTTGTAACGGCGGAGGCAATTGTTTAATCAAGGTGGGGGTCACCAGAATTTTTTCTGCCTCAGCCATGTGGGGCTGTTCTAATACGTCGATAATCTCGACTGTGTATTGATCTGACAGTTCTTCATGACAGATGCGAAAGAGATTGGCGATCGCTCGCTGAGATTTGGGGGAGTTTCCAGTAATATACAACTTCAGAATATATTTATTCACGGCTCGTTTTCCTGTGTGGGTAGGGGAGAAAATTTGATATTGCTCAAGCCAATATAATATTTTCGATAAAACGAGGTCAGATAGCCCATTAGTTCTAAGACCATCAAGCGTCCTTCGGAAATATAAGCTTGCGCTTTAGCCATACGAACGTCTTGATTTTTTTCTCTTAAGGTTTTGGTGTGGATGTCTACAATATCTCTGGGACTGGCTTTGAGAAAGCCCAACTTATCTGCTAAAGTGCGTAGGCGATCGGAGATGTGATGTTCAACTTTATAGGCGCGTTCCTCCAAGGCAAGATCGAGTAATATACCATAGGTTTGCGCGAGTTCTTCAAAAAGATCCGGTACACTTTCTCGTAAGGTTTCTGATCCAAACATTCGAGCGGTGATACTGGTATTGCCTAAATTGGATCGCTGTTCTAATTCTTGAAATTCTAGCTCTTGTTGTTTTTGTTGTTGCAAGAGTTCTAATTTGACGATGTATTCCTGTCTTTCGATCGCTAGGCGAATTTCGTACACTAGAAAATTACTATCCAGATTTTGGGTGTGTAAATAGCCATCTGCGCCTAACTGAAAAGCTTTCACGACTAAGGTTTCATCTTCGCTGTCGGTTTGGACAATGATGGGCACTTTGGAAAATTGTTCTCTAATGGTTATCAGTGTATTAATTCCTTTACTATCAGGCAGCATTAAATTGAGTAAAACTACATCAAACTTTTCTGTAGTCAAGCGTTCGATCCCTTGAGAAAGACTATCCGCACTTGTTAAAGCAAAAGATAATCCTTCTGCCAAAGAACTGTCTTGCGATCGCAACAGCAATCTCTCAATCAGCTTGATATTATCTGAACTATCTTCTATCAACAAAATTTTACAGAGATCACTGAGCATAATCTGCTCGCTATTGAATATGAATCTATAAATAATTTATTGGGTGCGAGTCCTTAAAGCCAGTTCTGCGATCACCCTTACAAGCTATCACAAAATTAAGAAATTCTATTTTATTGCCAAGTTGGTCAACGCGCCTACAAAGCCATCCATATCTTAAGATCAAATGGATTGAATGCTTTTAACAGTTATCAGTGACCAGTTATCAGTTATCAGTGTCAGGAGTTCAGTAGTTCAGTAGTGTAGGTTAGGCTTTGCCTAACTTAGGAGTTCAGTAGTAAATATTCTCCCTTGTCCCCCTTGTCCCCTCTTCTCCGTTATCCCAATCACCTTCTCAGCAATCACCAATCACCAATCACCAATCACCAATTGCTAATGACTATCTCGCCAAACGTTGAGGAAACCGTAATTGAAACGACCTTAGAAACCGCCGCGCTAGATGTGACGGGAATGAAATGTGCTGGATGCGTCAAAGCTGTCGAACGGCAACTCATTCAAAATCCTGGCGTAGTTTCTGCCTGCGTTAATCTCGTCACAGAAGTGGCAGTTGTCCGGTACGTTCCAGAAGCCATCCAACCGGAAATATTAGCCGAAAAGCTGACCGCAACAGGATTTCCCTCGCAACTGCGCTCCTCAACGGTAGAAACAAGCAGCGAATTAGCCTTAAGGACTGCCGAACGACGACAACAGGAAGCAAGACAACAAGTTTGGAATTTAGCGATCGCAGCTACTTTACTGGTTTTCTCCAGCTTCGGACATCTAGATCATATTGGCGGCCCGACTATCCCAGTTTTCAGCAATATTTGGTTTCATTGGGCACTCGCTACCCTTGCGTTACTATTTCCAGGGCGTTCTCTCCTCATCGATGGTTGGCGCAGCTTTTGGCACGGAATGCCCAATATGAATACTTTGGTCGGGTTGGGAACCTTTAGTGCTTATTTGGCAAGTTGTATTGCGCTTTTAGTCCCCCAACTGGGATGGGAATGCTTCTTTGATGAACCCGTCATGTTGTTAGGTTTTATCTTTCTGGGTCGTACCCTAGAAGCAAGAGCAAGAATTCGCGCTCGATCTGCCCTAGAAGCTTTAGTTGCCTTGCAACCGCCTGTTGCCCGCTTAATCGGCGATCCGAGTATTTCTGAACCGTCTGGGATCGAAATTCCTGTCGAGCAAGTGCGCGTGGGAGAATGGGTTTGGGTATTGCCTGGGGAAAAAATCCCGGTCGATGGAGAAGTCGTTGCCGGCCAAACCACCGTAGACGAATCGATGCTGACGGGAGAATCGCTTCCTGTAGCCAAACAAACTGGCGATTCCATCACGGCGGGAACACTCAATCAGTCAGGCGCGATCGCCATTAAAGCTACTCGAATCGGCAAGGATACAACTCTAGCCAAGATTATCGCTTCTGTAGAAGACGCGCAAACCCGAAAAGCACCCGTACAGAAGTTAGCCGATACTGTCGCCGGATATTTTGCCTATGGGGTGATGGCTGTTGCTTCATTAACCTTTCTGTTTTGGTACTTCATCGGCACAAAACTCTATCGAGAGGTTCTGATGGTAGGGATGTTTCATGACATGGGACACGAGATGCCGATGTCTCCCTCCCCTTTATTGTTGAGTTTAAAATTAGCGATCGCAGTTTTAGTGATTGCTTGTCCTTGCGCCCTGGGATTAGCTACGCCAACAGCCATTCTCGTCGGTACCGGGATTGGGGCAGAACGAGGATTATTAATTAAAGGCGGAGAGATTTTAGAAAAAGTTCATCAGTTAGAGGCGATCATCTTTGATAAAACGGGAACGCTAACTATCGGTCATCCTAGCGTGAGCGATCGCATTGGGCTAGCAGATCTCAGTGAAGATCGCGTCTTACAACTCGCGGCAACGGTAGAAAGCGGCACAAATCACCCCCTAGCGACTGCGATTATCGAAGCGGCCCAACAGAGAGAATTAACTTTCCTGGCAGCTAAAGACTTTCATACCGAGCCAGGACTGGGAGTATCCGCTACGATTGCTACAGAAGAAGTTTTATTGGGCAATGAAGACTGGCTGAGCGATCGCGGTGTAGTCATTGATGAAGCAACCCAGATACGCGGTCAACACCTCGCTGAAGCTGGCAAAACCGTCGTTTACCTCGCCGTTGCTGGAAAAGTTGCTGGAATTCTCGCTCTCCAAGATCCCTTACGGCCCGATGCCAAAGAAACCGTAGAACGCCTTCAGAAACTAGGATTGCAAGTGATCTTAGTGACAGGAGATAGACCAGCCGTAGCCAGCGCGATCGCCCAACAAGTCGGTATTACCCAAGTCTTTGCTGCCATTCGCCCTCATGAGAAAGCAGAAATTATTAAGTCTCTTCAGCAGAGGGGACAAGGGGACGGGGAGTGTGGAGAGTGTGGGGGGACAAGGGAGCAGAGGAGCAGAGGGGACAGGGGAAGCAGGAGAAGAATTTCCCAATCACCAATCACCAATCACCAATCACCAATCACTACTCGCCGAATCGTTGCCATGATCGGAGATGGAATTAACGATGCTCCAGCTTTAGCACAAGCTGATGTTGGCATTGCCTTGCAGGGAGGAACGGAGGTTGCGATCGAAACGGCTGGGATCGTTCTGATGCGCGATCGCTTGTCTGATGCAGTCGAAGCTATTCAACTGAGTCTAGCAACCTTGCAAAAAATTCGCCAAAATCTCTTCTGGGCTTTGGGATATAATACTCTTGCCATCCCTATTGCTGCTGGGTTTATGCTTCCCAGCTTTGGCTTATTGTTGAGTCCGGCACTGGCTGGGGCGTTAATGGCATTTAGCTCTGTCACAGTGGTTACTAATTCTCTATTGCTACGTCGTCAATTTCAAATCCAAACGTGAAATATTTATTATTAAAATTATCGATTCGCCTCGGCTTTGCCAAGTTACAATCTGCGGAACGCGATCGCTCTACTTCCTCAGTCTTTAGTTCAAGGGAAAAGGGAAGGGAAATTTTAGCCGAGTTGCGATCGCCATTGAAAACCTAGAGATGATCTGATGAATGGTAAGCCCGTACTCCCTCAAAAAGAGCATTTTTTAATCGTTGAGGACGACAAAGGGAGACAAGAAATCCTCTTGAGAAATCCAGTGTATTCGCTGGGCCGAGCGCAAAACTGCGACATTCGCTTGCGTTCTCAATTTGTCTCGCGCCATCATGCCACTTTGTTTCGGTGTGAACTGGAAAATCGCACCAGTTATTATCGCATCGTCGATGGCAATGCAGCAGGACAAGTTAGTTCCAACGGAATGTTGGTCAACGGTCGCAAAGTCTCTGTCTACGATCTCAAAGACGGGGATGAAGTAGTTTTTGGGCCTCAAGTGATTGCCGTCTATCAATATCGACAGCGAGATGAATTTCCCACAACACCCAGTAACGATCCCTTTGACATTACGCTGATCAATCCCGCCATGATGGAAAATGGCGAGGACGTAACCGACATGGCAAAAGAACAAGAGAATGCAAATTAAGCAGCTAACTGGTCACATTTTCGCTTAATTTCCACTGTTGATTTTCAGCGATCGCTTCTTGGACGAGAGCGAAGAGTTGATGACAGTGATTATCAATTTGTAAAGGAAGTTCATCATTCTTAATCACTAAATTGACTTGTACTTCATCCTTAGTTGCAGTCGTGCTGTCGATGAGTACCTCAACCGTCACCAACTTAGAAAAAGCCGTTTTACCGGGAGTTTCCCGCGCCATCACATAATCAGCAGCCTGATAAATGATCTCAAAATGACAGGCTTGCAGAATTGAAATCAGTAGGGGTTTCAGTTGTTCTAGGGAAACCTTAACGCGATAGGAGCAAGTATAGCGAGCCATAATTCAACTACCCAAAGAACCGATCTTAAGACCTTTTTATTGTGAATCAATGAATTATTTTTCTCAACTCATAGGTCAATACCAGGCAGTTGAGTTATTGCAGGAGGCACTAACCCGCAACCGTATTGCCCCAGCCTATTTATTTGCTGGCCCTGCTGGAGTAGGACGGTCTTTAGCCGCCAAATGTTTCAGCCAAGGGTTGTTGTCCCTCGATTTTTCTAGCGAAAAAAGTGCAACTGCTCAAAGGCGAGTCCTCTCTGGCAATCATCCCGATTTCTGGTGGGTAGAACCAACTTATCAGCATCAGGGTCAGTTTCTGACAGTCAAGGAAGCCGCCGCCGCAGGAGTTAAGCGCAAAGGATCTCCTCTAGTTCGCATCGAGCAAATTCGAGCCATCGTTCAATTTCTCAGCCGTCCTCCCTTAGAAGCCTCTCGTTTAGTCGTCGTCATCGAAGAAGCTCAGACCATGACGGAAGCGGCAGCCAATGCCTTGCTCAAAACCCTAGAAGAACCTGGACAGGCAACCATAATTTTAATCGCTCCCAGTACAGATGCTCTATTGCCAACCTTGGTGTCTCGCTGTCAAAAAATCCCGTTTTATCGACTTTCGCAAGAGGAGATGGAGCAAGTCTTACGTCGCCATGATCGCTCAGCCATTTTAGCTTATCGAGAAATCCTCGCGATCGCCCAAGGAAGTCCAGGAGCAGCGATCGCCGCCTTTACTCAACTGCAAGACATCCCAGATCCGTTGCGCCAACGGCTAACCCAGCTACCCAACAGTCCCTTAGATGCTATAGAACTCGCAAAAACCATCGATCGCGAATTAGATACGCAAGCTCAGATCTGGCTGCTCGATTATCTCCAGTACACCTATTGGCAAAAGTGGCGGCAGAAAGACCTTCTCGATGTGCTAGAAAAAGCGCGTCAATGCCTTCTCAATTACGTTCAACCCAGACTCGTTTGGGAATGTACGCTGCTCGAACTTTCTGCAAGAGATCTAATGTAGACGCGCCACTACAAACCTTCAGAAACTGTCAATTCACCAGCCTAATCAGAGTATTGCCGATTCTCATCATGACGCTCTTTCTCTTGCTCGGTTTAGCCTCACTTTCTGGCGGTTTCTTCCATTTTTCTAATTCTTGTTGGAGAATACTTTCTAAAATTTTTGGGTAAGGAAATCTGAGGTTCAGGGGATCGGGAATTTGCTCGCCATCAGGTTTAATAATTCCGTGGGGAGTTGGGATATATACTTTTTGGAAATGACGATAGTAGCCTCCCAATGTAGCATAATCCCATCCTTTAATTCTTTTTAAAATGCCATAAAAGTTGGATGCCGTTAGGGAAGTAAATACATTTGCTAAAGGATTGCGACCCGCTTTTGCTTGGATACGCTCTTCCGAAAAATCAAAGCTCCATTGACTTCGGAAATTAGGAAAAACAATTTCTAGTTGATAAATTACTTGCCATCGGCAGTGTTCTATAAATAATAAATCTTTATGTTTATTGATAAAATCAGGAAGATTGGTAGAAATTTCTTCAGCGATCGCCTCCTTCATTTCATCGAGGTCATAATTATCTGGATTGCGATCGGCGAGTGTATTTCCAGCTTGCACTGGCGAGAAATCTAAGCTATCTCTGTTGTCGGCCAGTTTTTCAATAAATTCACACTGTCCTTTTAATTGACTCACTTGGCCATTATCTAACCTGACAATATCGCCAGGATCGAGTGCAAAAACATTGTCTCCGATGTTTGGACAAACCTTTTTAACATCGTGACAAAATCGTTCGATTGTGACAGGAAAAACAATTTGATTGAGCCAAGATGAGCCATCGATACAGCGAAACCCATTAGAACCAGGAGCAATTGCTTTGGGATCAATTAAATTGAGGTTCTCCAGCATTTTGCTGTAAACAAAGTAGGGAAAAGATAAGCTTTGATTGGTTTGATAATTCACCTCTAACATGGGTTGCCAAACAGCCAATAAGAGGTCAATTTTTTCAAAACGATGTTTGACAAAACGAATAGTATTGAGGTGAACGATAGTGTCTACTTGATTCCAGCAAACCCCTGATTCATCGGCAAAGATAATGCCATATTCAGGAACGCGGTTTTCGGAGCGAGTTGCTAACAAACGGGTAGCACCCAGTTTAACCTCATTAAAATCTTTTAATATATAGATTTGCTCGTATCCCAATTGACGCAGACAGCCTTCGATGAGTTTGTCTTGAGGAATGAGAACGTCAACGTTTTTTGGCAGAGAGGCAAGCGATCGAATATCAAAGTGATCGAGATGTCGATGGGAAATAATTAGTACATCAAATTCAGGAATTTTTTCCAGGATCGCTTCTCGTTTTGGACAGATATCAAATAAACCTTCTTGGTGCGGGTCCCACAACAAAGGGTCCATTAAAATTCGGCAATCTTGTGTTTCTACAAAAAGCGAAGCGTGTCCCATTAAATGAATTTTCATAGCTTAAAAATTTGCCTTAATTTTCAATTTTTTGAGTTAATAAAGTTGTTGCCATCTGCATTTGCTGGTATTTATGAACCGTGGCCTGATGGCGCTCCGAATCGCCCATTTTTTTGTAAACTGTCGCTAGGATACTGACGGGTAGATTCCAAGCTGGCATTAATTCGCAAACCTTCGATAGATGGTCGTGCGCCAATTCTAGGTTGCCTTGTTTCAAGTACAATATGCCAAGCGCTCGGTGAGCATCGCAGTTAGTCATATCATCCACTAAGGCGCTCTGCAAAAAGCGGATAGCTCGCTGAGGAAAGCCTGCTTTTAAGACCATTTGTCCTAAAATAAAATTGAGCTTGGGGTGTCGTTTGAGCATCTGTTTGTAAAGTTGATGGTGCTTGAAGACTTCCCGCGTCTCTCCTAACTTGCCGTATAAGAGGGCTAAGATAAAGTGAGCGATCGCTAATTCTTGTCCGCTCGTGTCGAATAACGACAATTGATGTTCCAGTTCTTTGAGAGTGGCGCGATCGAATTTTAAGTTGCGACTCGCCAGTTCGCTAATCGAACGCAGGACGTTAACGCGATAGGCAGGATCTAGGTTGGCGGCCAAGTGTCGGTAATTCTCTGCTCGCTCCTTCTGGGGTTCTGCTAAACTCAGCAAGTAGTAAGTCGCAGCACAGTTGGGAAATTGGCGGATCTCATCTAAGCACCCTTCTAAAGCAGCCTCTTTCTCGCCTTGTCGCAATTGACTGTCAAGTTCAAACAATCGGGTGTAATGGGCCGATTTGGGTTGATCTTCCTGCCAAAGAGCCGCCAGATAATCAGCGAAAAAGCTGTAGCGTAGGGGTGTGTAGCCGCTACTAACTGAACGAGTAAGGGTGACAAAATTCGGTTTGACAGGCAACTGTTGCAAGCTGGCAAAAACTTCTTTGGGATCGATCCACGGCTCGTCCTGGGGAAGAGAGATAAAGTAGTCAATGTCAATATCGATCGCAGTGTTTGGAGGTAGCTGCAATTGAGCTAAGTCTTGATAGTTGCAGATAACCAAGTCCAAGCCTAGTATTTTACCTTCAACGATATTCCCAACTTGCTTGAAACTGGTTAAATCCTCTAGACAGACTCCTTGCATCCCTTGCAGCCTCCCAATGAGATCCTGGGGTTTTTGCTGGTTCTTTTGGCAAGGATTGACCCAAATCAGGCGGGAAATCATCCCTAAGCGATGTGCTGGATAGAGGAAGTCTTCTATGCTGTAGCTATAACCGCGATCGGGTAGCATATGATGGGGTTTCTCGAACTTAGCCAGATCTTCAGCCGTCGCACAGTGTTGCAGGTTCTCAATCCGCTTCTGGCTTACAAACTGAAGATCGATATGCGCGTCAAGGTAAATCAGGGTGCATCCCTGTACTCCACGTCGCTTCCACTCTGGTACAACTGAGGAATGCTCCTCAAAGATAATCGTTTCCATGCAATTTTATGCTCTGACGAATTACTTTTTTTTGGGGTGATCGGATCTTTATTCCAACTTATCCGGTCTTCATCGATCTGTCTCGTAAATTTGAAGTAAAGTTGAGAAAAATTCTTTTAATTTTTATAAAAGTTAATAATGCTGACAAATCATTAAACTAAAA
>CAYTUO010000149.1:1489-9757 GCA_964441015.1 uncultured Pleurocapsa sp. | reverse complement strand
GTAGCTGCAAATCGGAAATGCCAGAATGCCAAAAAACTTGTTCGTGACGAGCAATGCGGAAAAATGAGGGATCTTGACGGCTTTCGGTGGGGACAATCATATCAAACGCGATCGCTCGATTTTGAGCAATGACCTTATCGATGACTTGTGCTAGGGTTTGAATATCCCGCAGCCATTTCCCAGAAAAGATGCAACGCGGGCGATCGCTCGACTTAGCACTTTCTGGTCGCGGGGTAAAAAATTCGAGATCGATCCCATGAGGAACAAAGAAAACCCTTCCTGGTAAATATTGTTCAAAATAAGCAACTTCTCTACTCGCACAAACAATCAACGCATCCAACTCAGCAACACTCTTGGGATGACGGTGCATCATGCGCCACCAGCTAGCAGGTTGATGGACAGTCCCCACAAGTTTAAAAGATAGCTTGTCACTCCACTTAGGTAAGAAGCCTAAAATATTTTCAACATAGGTAACATGGATTAAATCTGGTCGTTTCAGGAAGCTTTGCCAAAGGGCTTGGGCCTCTGCTACCGCACTGGATTGATTATAAAATGGACTGGTTTGAGTACCAGATCTCAAGCGAGAAATTAAGTAACGGGTAGGTTTGGAAAGAGATTTTTTTCGTTGCCTCCAGACACTTTGATAATTTCCTGGCTGTCGTTTGGCGATCGCCTCGCAAACTTGGTCGTAACCACTGTAGTTGCCCATCCAGCCAAAACGTTCGCGCAGCCATAAAACTTTCAGATCCATAAAATACAATGCATCAACGATAAATTTTCAATCGACATCGCGATCGCTATAATTTCTCAGACGCTCGCTTTGCCCGCTTGGACAGCACTAGAGAGGGTTCGATAGTAGTAACAGCTTTTTCTAGGGGTAGCGTGCGCCGAGTTCCCTTTTTCGCATGGACTTGATAAACTTTTCCGTTGGTGACATCTAAACCCGTTAACCAGCCACTGTTTTGATGGTAGGCTCCCGTGTCGATATCGAGCCAACCCGCACCAGCAACCAGTTGTCCGGGTTGAACGCCTGGGAAGGTAAAGGTGATAGTGTGACCCGTGATAATGAGCTTGTCTGTAAAATAAGGTTTGTTGATGCTGTGAAACTCATCGCGAATCCAGCAAAACTGTTCGGCTGTTTGCTTTTCGAGAGGTATACTAGGATGAATCCCTGCATGAACCAACCAAATATCTCCCAAATCCAAATAGGTTGGCAGAGTTTTCATCCAGTCGATATGCTCTTGAGGAATGTTATTGTTGTAGCTGATGAGCGTAGAATGGCCGCCGCTATAGAGCCATGCTTGGAGCAAATTCGTAGCAATCTGACCATTGCCCACCGCATCCAGAAGCATTTGCTCGTGGTTTCCTAGCAGACATTTATATTGATTTTGAAAAACAAAGTCTACGACTTTAGCACTGTCAGGGCCCCTGTCGATCAAATCTCCTAAAAAATAAATTTGGTCGTCTTTTCTGAGGGCGATCGCGTCTAACAAGGACATCAAAGTGTCGTAGTGTCCGTGAATGTCACCTATAATAATTCGGCGATGGGTCATTGTTTTTTAAGCGAAGTTATCTGCTCTTCTTGGATCAGTATTCCCATGAGGTTTAGGAAATTTTATATTTTGGCGATCGAGATCTATTTTGACATAATCCCTAAATAAGCCAAGGCTGGACTAAAAGATTATCTGAGTTAGCTTCGATTTCTATGGTTACAGAACGATTTTGCTACACTTTGTCATAGAGTCCCCTAGTTTCTTTCAAATCGCGTGTCTTTGTCTCCTTCCAGCAAAATCAATATCCTCAAACAGCCCTCTCAACTAGCTTGGCTCGAACAGGCGATCGCCAATTTAGACACTATCTTACTCGATCATTCCCATTGCGAGCGTAAAGCGGCAGGAGTGGCACTGAATCTCATGTTCCGCTATCCTTCCTACGCGCCTTTGGTACGAAAATTGACCGCGATCGCCCAAGAAGAGTTAGAGCATTTCGAGCAAGTCAACCAATGGCTAGATCGGCGGGGAATTCCGCTAGCTCCCTTGAATTCGCCTCCCTATGGCGCTCGTCTGAAAGCACAAATCCGCCATCAAGAAGCGGATCGATTGCTCGATTCTTTACTCATCTCGGCTCTGATTGAGGCACGCTCTCACGAAAGATTGGGTTTACTAGGCGAATCCTGTCCCGAACCGGAGCTAGCTAAATTTTATCGCAGTTTGACGGCATCCGAGGCACGTCACTACGGGACTTACTGGGTTTTGGCGGATACTTATTTTGAGCGAGAGATAGTACAGCAGCGTTTGGATGAATTAGCAGAAATTGAAAGCGAGATCTTATCCTCTTTGCATCCAGAACCGAGAATTCATAGTTAGCACAAAATTAACTAAAAGTCAAGGAAATACCTTTAGATTTTTTGATAATAACGATTCGCGAAGCGTCTTGATCGCTTTACAAAAAATTCATAAACAACATTGTTATTTATTGTTTTTAGTTGGGAATACTGAAGGCCAATAACCTCTATGGAGAGAGTCAATGAGCGTAAATACTGAGGAAGTTTTGTCTTCTGTATCTCCTCGTGAAATTCCAGAAGGGACACCTTCTAATAGTCCAATCCGAATCATTCATAATCTTGAATCTCGTCTCAAAATTTTAGACGAACAACAACAAGAAATTGCCAGCAAATATCCCAATGGGCCACAACGTCTTCGCGTATTAGCAGGAACGGGAAAAACCATTCTTTTAGCAAAACGTGCTGCCAAAATTCATCACGAACATCCCGACTGGAAAATTGCATTTGTCTTTTTTACTAAATCCCTTTATGACCAAATTCGTAAAGAAAGAATTCGTTCCTATTATGGAGAACTAACTAATGGAAAAGAACCCAATTGGGATACTTTAAACGTCTTACACGCCTGGGGAGGAAAAGAACAAAATGGATTTTATCGACGCTTAGCCATTGAATGCGGTATTAACCCAAAAACCGTTAAAGATGTTGAGAATGAAATTGGCAAAGTTTCTCCTGGCGGAGCGTTTAAATATGTTTGTAACATTCTCGAACTTGAAATTCCTAACTTTCCTCTTCTCTACGATGTCATTTTAATTGATGAAGCCCAAGATTTACCTGCTTCCTTTTATCGAATTGCTCGCAATGCTTTAAGCGAACCAAAACGACTTTATTGGGCTTATGATGAAGCTCAAGGAATCGATTCTTTAATTGTTCCAGATGTTGCTAAAATTTTCGGTCGCAATCCTGACGGCACTCCCGTAATAGATCTGGGATTAGCCAGCAATCGTTCGTTCTTTTATGAAGGAACAAATATTCGCAAATCTGAGAATTTAAATCGCTGCTACCGAACGCCTAAATTATTATTAATGGCTGCCCATGCTATCAATATGGGATTATTGCGAAAAGACGGCATATTGCAGGGAGTGAGCAATCGGGAAGAGTGGAAAAAATTAGGCTATGAGGTACTCGAAGGAGACTTTACCGATGCCAGCGTTAAAGAAAAAAAACTGATAAAAATTGAGCGGCCAGCAGATAAAAGTCCCCATCCCATTGACCAAGATAATTTTGAAGGCCGAGAAGACCTTGGAGATCCGCTAATTCTCGAAACTTTTAGGGATGAGTCCGAAGAACATGAATGGATTGCCCAACGAGTTGCCAAAGACTTGAAACAGGGACTCGATCCATCTGACCTAATGATAACCGCTTTAGCAGGAGAACAGGAGCAAGACTATTTCCGTCGCCTTCAACAAGCGCTGAAATATTACGGAGTCAAAAGCTGCATCGTCGGGGTGGATAGTACTCCTAGCGAGTTTGGCAAACCAGGTTGCGTGACGATTTCTAACGTTTACCGCGCCAAAGGGAATGAAGCTTGGAAAGTTTACGCTTGTCGATTCCACTATGCTACTCAACCGATCGCCTGGAAACAGGAAAACGAATTGCAAAAGCGCAATGAAGCATTTGTAGCCATGACTCGCGCTCGCGTTTGGTGCGTGGTGACAGGACTGGAAAACCCGATTTTTGAAGAGTTGCGGACGGCAAAAGAACAGTTTCCCTATCTCATTTTTCCAGCTTTCAACAAAAATTCTCTCAAACGAGTCACAGACGAACAAGCGAATGAATAAGTTACGCCAAAATTAAGTCACAAAGGCGCGATCGCGCTTTGATTATTTTAGGTGCGATCGCGAATGAGAGCCAGAGGAGGAAGAGTCTAACTGTTTACACTTATTACAGTTATCCTACTTGAGGTTCCACATCTGCCTCTTGATCAACCATTCCCCTGATGCCTCTCTATGGAAAAGCCAGGTCTTTGTAGTTTTGAATGAATTCGTCGCCCCATCAGCGTGGGCGATAGTAGAGACATCGCCATGCGCGATTCCGTATACCCATTGATCGTCGATTTGTAGAGCATCAAGGGGTGTCAATTGAACAGTCCATTTCGCGACATCATAGTCCTTCTGTTCGTTCTTTGAAATCTCGTCAGGGCCGTGTTCAGGCTCCGACCCCGGTGGAATCCGAATCGCGTCTGCGGCGAATAGCTTCCGATAGGCTGCCGAATCGTTAGCGTTAACGGCTGCCTGATACTTCTCACACATCGCTTTGAGAACCTCGTTCGCATCAATCATAGTTTGCATCTCCTTGGTTAGTTTGCTCTCCTAAGAAAAACGACCGTTCCAGAAACGGGGTCTTGCTCACTTTTGGTGATGCGGTTTTCATGAAGATGACCGAGAAGCGCGATCGCTCTCGCTTACAAGCGTCTCTGGATTTAGAAATGGCAAGGTTTTTCCGAGAGCCAGTAGGGTGAGCATTGCCCACCTTACCAGCTTGTTTTGAAGCTTGTTAAGCTTTCAGCAACGCTTCACCTCGACGATATAACTCCCGTGCATAGTCAGTCCAAGTTCCTTGTCCCCAGTAGCGAAAGCAACTGGTTTGCACCAACAAGTTATACAGCAAAGCTTCCTGATAGTCGGGACGCTTGGTCACCGAGGGATCTTGCTGCACCAACGGGTCGTATTTAGCATGGAACAGGGCACTGAGTTGATTCATCGGTTCTAGAACGTTCTCGTAGCCCCGCACCCAACTGAGATTATTCGTCCAAGAAGCCCCGTCCATGTGGAACCGATGGTCGGTTTGTCTCAACTCCTCAATGGCCTTCGCCACAGCTTCTGGCGTAGCGGTATCTGGGTTAACTCGCTGCCAAATCTTGTGTTGCTGAGATGCTTGACAAGTCGGATAGTCGTCGGGATTGACACCTGCCGCTTCGAGCAGTTCTATATATTCGGTGCCGTTGATGCCGACAACGCCAGCAGTATTTATGCCATTGTCCCCAATCTCATCCCAAACGGGCTGAAAATCGCGGGCAAATTCGTTCATCATCACGCCGCCGTTTTCTCCGTCAGCAATTTGGGTGACGCAACTGGGAACGCTAATGTTGCCAATTTGCTGCTTGCCCCGTCCTTTGGCCTCGTGGTAGGGTTGCATCTGAGCCACTAATTTTGTATCCGAGCCTTGGGTTTTAATCAACGCCGTAATACTGATAGTCTCGCCTTTGGAATTGCGAGCAATGAGACGATTGGGAACGTATTTATCGTCGTGCCACAACCCCGAACCATCCAAACGTTCTACTGAATGCTCTTGCACTAATAACCAGCGATAGCCGCATTCTTTCAAGGCTTTGATGTATTCATAGAGTGTATCTGGATGATTGGGCAGGTGCATTTCTGGCGGCGAAAAACCTTTGACGCGCTTGAGGGCATCGTAGCCAAAAAGTTCGGCAAAATACTGTTGCCATGCCTGAATGTGTAATTTGATGTCGGGAATGGGCGTAGAGGGAACAACCGCGTGACTCCACATCGTTCCCAACCATTCGACATAGGGTTGATACTGAGGATCGCAGGCGAGGCGTTTGAGATTGTTGAGGATGTCTTCGCGTCCCATTTGATACAATCCCCACAACAGATTACCGGAGTAGTCCAGCATGATGCGAGGATTGGCACCATTTTTCACCAATTCTGGAATAAAATCTCCCATGCGGCTATAGCACCAGGCAAAAACCCCCGCATTGTGGTTATCTCCCTCGCCGGAATGCTCGAACATATATTGAAGATTGCTGATAAGTTCGCCATTCTTACCTGCCGGGATGGTAGGCTGATGCATATGCAGGGCACAGGCAAATCCTGCCGTGATATTTTCTAAGCGGAGGTTGGTTGTGGGTAAGAATATAGGTTCGTTGTGGTTAACCACTGCATGAATTTCTGCTTCCCAACCGCAAAGATTCGGCAATTCCGATTTGGAAGATAGGTTAGGAGATGGTGCTGTTGCAATCATAAAATTTTCCTTTGATACTCGCTACTTTGCGAACACTCCCCGTTGACCACTCTAGGACTTACACAGAGCTTCTAGCACTAAGGTATGCATAGCGTTTAAATCTTGAATTTGCGTAAGTCCTGCACGCTTAAGTGCGAATCTATCATACACCACACATAGCGCACATCTGCTGGAAGTGCGATCGCTAATGTCAGAACTTTTTGATGGTGTCAAAGCAGGCTGGGATTTTTGAGAGTCAAAATCTTTTTTTGGGAAAGCTACGATCGAGAGGCAAGCGATCGACGACTAGAGTTTGCCCCTTCCTTCTGAATCAATTTTTTACTGAATTCTGTCTCTCTATGTTGAATACCCCCTTACTATGGTTGATTGCTGGCTCTATCCTTTGTTTGATGGAGTTATTTTTCCCGACTGCTTTTGTAGAATTCATGATGGGGATCAGTGCGATTTTAGTAGCGGCAGTTGCGCTAGTCATTCCTCATCTGACTTTGCAGGTTGTCTTGTGGCTGATTTTGTCAAGTACTTCGATTTTCTTTTCGCGGCGCTTGCTGACTCCCAAACGGAGAGTGGGGCTTTTAGAAGATGCTAGTGAGGCAGAAACCCTGACAGAAATTGCTCCAGGACAAGCAGGACGGGTTCTTTTTGAGGGGAATTCCTGGCGGGCAATCTGTGCAGATGAAAAATTAGCGATCGCCCCTCATCAAAAAGTTTATATTGTCAGACGAAAAGGGAATACTTTAATTGTCCTACCCGCTAACCTCTGATTTTTCCCTCTCTTGTTGTTCACTTTCGCTTTTTGAGGCATACAATGGAGCAATTCTTCTTATTAGTCTTCCTTGTCTTTGGCGGCTCGACGCTGGTTGGCTCTGTCAAAATTATCAATGAAAAAAATGAAGCCTTAGTCGAGAGGTTGGGAAGCTATAACAAAAAGCTCACGCCGGGTTTGAACTTTGTCTTTCCTTTTATCGATCGCATCGTCTATAAAGAAACCATTCGCGAAAAAGTCATCGATATTCCGCCCCAATCCTGTATCACTAAGGATAACGTCGCGATTACCGTCGATGCCGTCGTCTACTGGAAAATTGTAGACATGGAGAAAGCCTACTACAAAGTAGAAAATCTCCGCGATGCGATGGTCAATTTAGTCCTCACCCAAATTCGGGCAGAAGTTGGCAAACTCGAACTCGATGAAACCTTTACCGCTAGGGCAGAAATTAATGAAATTTTGTTGCGAGAACTTGACATCGCTACCGATCCCTGGGGAGTTAAGGTCACGCGGGTAGAATTGCGCGATATCATGCCTTCCAAAGCCGTGCAAGATTCAATGGAGTTGCAGATGGCGGCGGAGCGGAAAAAACGAGCCGCGATTTTAACGTCAGAAGGGGAGAGAGATGCCGCGATTAACTCCGCCCAAGGAAAAGCCCAAGCTAGGATTTTAGACGCAGAAGCCCTCAAAAAAGCTGCCATTCTCGAAGCAGAAGCCCAAAGAGAAGCGATCGTTCTCAAAGCCGAAGCGGAGCGCCAACAGCAAATCCTCAAAGCTGAAGCTACCGCCCAAGCGATGGAGATCGTCAGCAAAAAACTCAGTAGCGATCCTTCTGCTCGCGAAGCGCTTCAATTTCTCTTGGCGCAAAATTATTTAGACATGGGTAAAACTATCGGGAGTAGTGAAAGCAGCAAAGTGCTTTTTATGGATCCTCGCAGCCTTATTTCTACTCTGGAGGGAATTCGTGGCGCGATCGCACAAGAAAAGTCGTCTCTAGAGTTAGAACTAGAGAAAATTGATCGTCATTCTGCTGATTAAAAATTTTTTTGCAATACATTAACTCGACGAGGTAATCATGCCCCTACCACCCCATTTGCTTGATGAAGCTGCACAATTTTTAGAAAGTCATGAAGAATCTCTCAGAATTAAAAAAATACTTTTTTGTTTAGCCAAAAAATAC
>CAYTUO010000149.1:0-1479 GCA_964441015.1 uncultured Pleurocapsa sp. | reverse complement strand
TACTGGGAAAATAATTTGACTATTCTCAGTGCTTTTTCTTTTGCTGATTTAATCGAAGATATTCTTCAGCTTTATCCAACTCAAAATCAATTTCAGGTCACGCTTGTCAAGTTAGTTAAAACTTTAAATCGTCGCAATATTTATATAGAAGTTAGCAAGGTTATTTTTGAACAAATTACTAAACTCTATAAACATTTAGAAGAAGAGCCGCAGACTGCGATCATTTATTCGGGGAAGCCAGAAAATTCACTGACTACTCCCCACTCATCCGAACTCTTAAATACAGTAGTGATCGAACTTCAAAACCATCGAGAAAAAGCCAGAATCAAAAAAGTAATCTATTCAGTTTGTAAGAGACGCTGGGAAAATGACCTACAACTTATTGATAATTATGATTTTGAAAAATTAATTGGAGAATTAATTAAAGCATACCCAACAAAAGTCGATCTCCAGCAAGCTTTAGTAAAGCTCGTCCAAAATATCAATAAACAAAATTTATACTTAGCTGTTTCTAATGTTATTCTCAATCAATTAGGAGCTTTGTACGGCGATAAACAAGGAGTAAATGGTCTAGAAGAAGAAGGGATCGCCCAAATTATTAATACCCAAATAATTCATGTAAACATTACACCGAACTCGGTAGAGAGCCAACAACTCGCTCATCAAAAATCGGGCACATCAGTGATAGCGCTCAATGCTCAGCCAGCCCATCAAGTTCAATCTGTTCAACCAGAACAACCGAAAAAAGCGGTCGATTTTTTTGAATTGCGACTGGAAATTATGCAGTATACCAATCCACTTCGTGCTAAAGTTCTCATGTTTTATGTCCTGTACAAAGCCTGGGATAAAAATAATCAAGATTGGGCAATGCTGAGGAGTTATTCGCTAGACGATTTACTCAGAGAAATTCTGCAAACGGCTAGAACTCTGACAGAAATAGAAGCAAAACTTTATGCGGCTGCTAGAGTCTTGAACGATTTTGAAGCAAATCTGCAAACTGCAAGCACGATTGTTGAAGCCATTAAACCCTATATAGCAAATAATTAAGAGAGCAATATGACAGTTGAAGAATTATTGCAACGATATGCGGCTGGAGAAACTAACTTTAGCGGCATTAAACTTCCAGGAGCCAATTTAGCTGAAGCGGATCTCATTGGCATTATTCTCAATGAAGCCGATCTTCAAGGCGCTAATTTACTGCTTGCCTATTTAAATCGGGCAAATCTGTCTCAAGCTAAGCTAGTTGGTACAAACCTCAGTGGTGCAAGCCTCAATCAAGTCGATCTCACGGGTGCAGATCTGCGTAGCGCTAACCTACATGGAGCTACCTTGCAAGGAGCTAACCTACAAGAAACTGATATCACGTTGGCTATTTTACTCGATGCTAACCTCGTTGGCGCAGACTTGCGCGGGGCTGACTTGAGTGGCGCGACTTTGACGGGTGCTTGCCTGAGAGGTGCGAATTTGCGTCAGGAGAAA
>CAYTUO010000148.1:7971-9787 GCA_964441015.1 uncultured Pleurocapsa sp. | reverse complement strand
TTCCAGTGAACGTGAGGTTTTCCAGAGTGGTTACTAATATATAGGTGGTAGCGGTAGATTGGACGGTATCTGTACCACTTGCGTCACTAATGGCATCGGTTGTATCTACTTTGTAGGTATCGTTGCCAGCGCCACCAACCAAGTTATCAATGCCCGCGCCACCATCTAAAGTATCGTTACCGGCGTTGCCAGTGATAGTATTAGCATCGGCGTTGCCAGTACCAGTGTTGTTCCCTGTTCCGGTGAAGGTGAGATTGTCTACATTGGCTGACAAAGTGTAGCTCGTTGCGCTAGAGAAAACAATATCTATTCCTTCGCCCGAATTCTCGGTGATAGCATCAGTACTTAAATCGACGAAGTAGGTATCGTTGCCAGCGCCTCCTGCGAGAGTGTCAATGTCATTGCCAGCACCGCCATTCAATGTGTCATTGCCAGCGCCACCTAGTAAACTGTCAGTGCCATCACCACCATCTAGGCTATCATTACCCAGACCACCATCAAGGGTATTGTTACCACTGGTACCAATAATGACGTTATTAAGCTCGTTTCCAGTACCTTCTAGGTTGCCTGTTCCAGTGAGAGTAAGGTTTTCCAGGTTTGTTCCTAGTGTGTAGTTAAAGCCTGCTTGAACGGTATCTGTACCAGCATTAGCACTCTCATTGAGAGTATCACTAATAACATCTATAACATAGATATCGTTGCCAGCACCGCCACTTAGAATATCGCTTCCCAGACCACCAGTCAGACTATTGCTACCACTGTTACCGACAATCTCATTGGCACTATCGTTACCAGTTCCGTTGATGTTGCTTGTTCCAGTGAGAACAAGTTTTTCTATGTTGGCTGTCAAAGTAAAGGTTGCGGTAGATTCGACACGATCTGCTGTTCCACCAGTGCTAGAGCTTTCTGTAGCAACATCAGTGGTTGCATCTACAAGGTAAACATCGTCGCCGTTACCGCCCGTCATGTTGTCATTGCCAACACCGCCATTGAGGGTATCATTGCCGTCGCCACCTGTCATGCTGTCATTGCCAGCACCACCGATGAGGCTATCATTACCCGTACCGCCATCGAGGGTGTCATTGCCACCTAAACCACCGTCTAAGATATCGTTGCCATCAGCACCGACGAGGCTATCGTTGCCAGTGCCGCCTGTAATGGTATTGTTCCCTGCGTTGCCCGTACCAGTGAAGCCACCAGTCGTTCCAGTAAACTTGAGGATCTCCAAATTGGCTGCCAAGGTATAGCTAGCAGCAGTGGACTGAACAGTATCTGTGCCGCCAAGATCTACTCCTGTGGTGGATGTCTCTTTAATAACATCGGTAGCTACATCTACAATGTAGGTATCGTTGCCTACACCACCAATCAAGGTGTCAGTGCCACCTTTGCCATCTAGAATATTGTTACCAATGTTACCGATAATTAAGTTGTTGCTGGCGTTACCGGTACCATTAAGGCTGCTTATCCCTGTCAGAACTAGATTTTCCAGATTGCTTCCCAGGATATAATTAATGCTGGACTGAACTGTATCAATCTCTGTGGCTAAGGTAGAAGTTTCCGTCACGACATCGCCGGTGCTATCTACGACATACATATCGTTGCCAGTACCGCCAATTAAGGTATCGTTACCAGCGCCACCATTGAGAACGTTGCTACTGCTATTGCCTTCGATTTTATTGTTGAGGCTATTTCCAGTACCATTGATGTTGTCTGTTCCAGTGAGAGTGAGGTTTTCTACATTGTCTCCCAGAGTGTAGGTAACGCTGGACTTGACTGTATCTGTACCTTGACTAGCATTTTCTATAACAACATCGGC
>CAYTUO010000148.1:0-7961 GCA_964441015.1 uncultured Pleurocapsa sp. | reverse complement strand
ACGACATAAGTATCGTTGCCAGCACCGCCGATTAGGATATCAATTCCACCGCCACCGTCTAAAAGATCGTTTTCAGTGCCACCTAAAAGAATTTCATCTGCTGAAGTACCAATAAAATCTGCCATCGTTTTTTCCTTATTTTTTACTTTTGAAATTCAGCTTACATTTACATATTGCAAATAATTAAGCGATGGCAGCCACAGTATAAATCTGTATTTTCTTGTGTAAAGGATATTGTTTTTCAGTAAAAACACCGAAGAAGGAGAGAATTTCTCTTGTATATTGGCAATTTCTCAGCCATTCAAAATTCTTCCATTACGCTTAACTAACTGGTGATTGGTGATTGATAACTGATAACTGATACTAGCTGCTATCATAGATATCATTTTGCGATCGCGATCGTTGACTTAATAAAAGATTAATGCTAAACGATCCAATTTTAAAAATAGTCGTTCGCAATTGAGTCAAACACCCCTTGCATTGCTATTAAAGCTTTTTCAGACAATTCTTGAGAAATACATAACGGAGGATTAATGCGAATTTTGGCGCTATAACACATCATAATTACGCCAGCTTTAACCATTCTGTCAAAGACTTCATTAGTAATTTCTTTTTCTAAGGGAAGATTAGGATCTTTGTTGCGATTTAACTCAATTCCAATCATCAATCCCTCACCTTGTACATTACCTATAAAGGAATAACGTTCTTGAAATTTCTGCAATTCTTGTAAAAACCAACTGCCGACTTTTTTAGAGTTTTCAATAAGGTTTTCATCCAGAATAATTTGCAAAGTGGCTAACGCGGCTGCTGAAACAATCGGATTTCCACCAAAACTTGATGAACTACCACTTGGTTTGGCAAAAGGTTCTACTGAAGAAAATTCATCATTAGAAATTAATCCACTAATCGGCAAACCATTTGCCATTCCTTTTCCAACAACAATGACATCGGGATTAATCTCAGGAGAATCAGAGACAAACATTTGTCCTGTTCTACCAAATCCAGTGATAATTTCATCAACAATTAATACAGCATCGTAATCATTAGCTAACTGTCTTAAAGCAGGTAAAAAAGATTCGGGAGGAATAACATTTCCATTAGTTCCTTGCATGGGTTCGACGACAATTGCTGCTAAATTTCCCTTCAATTCCTGTTCGATAGTTTTTTTAGCAAAATCAACGCAAGCTAACTTACATTCAGGAAATTTAAGATTAAATGGACAATGATAGCATTCTGCATAGGGAACTTTGGTATAACCTTGCGGAATTGGCTGATAATCGTTTTTAAAATCTACGCCACAAAGTCCCAAAGAGCCTAAAGTTTTGCCATGAAAACCACCCCAAAAACTGAGAAAATTAGATTTTTTAGTATAGGATCTAGCTAGTCTCAATGCTGCTTCTACTGCTTCACTTCCGCAAGAAAATAACTGAAAGCGATTCATATTTTCTGGGGTAACACTGGCAAGTAATTCTCCAAATTCTGCACGAACTTTAGTGCTAAAACTGCCAACAATCACTTTATTGAGTTGTTCTGTAACCGCACCGACAAATCGAGAATGAGAGTGACCGACACTACAGACACCGACACCCGCAAATAAATCAATATATGACTTACCTTTTTCATCCCAAAGAACGGCACCTTCTCCTCGTTCAATAACTAATTGAGAACGAGAAGCGATCTGCTGAATTCCTGGCATTAAATATTGTTGGTCGGTTTCAAAAATTTGAGACATTTTAGTCATTAGTTTAATTTTCAGAATTCAGAATTTTTAAAGGTAGCCATTCGCCTCCTTGAATACTCGATTGATGAGATTTTTCGATAATCTCCGCAACTAATCCAGCTTCGATTAAAGATGCGGGTTCATAGTTTTGAGTAGCAATGTGGTGTTGAATATCGTTAATGACTGCTTGAAACCAACTGGAATGAGAGGGATCGTCAAAATCTGTGGGAACAATGCAAGGCGTAATATTTTGATTTTTATCGATTAAAATTACGTCATCATTATCGATACAAATTTCTCCTTCAGTGCCTTGAACTCTAAAGGATGATTTACGAATAGAACCAACCCAAGTGAGACTAATTTGAACTAATTTTGCATCCCAATCTAAACAAAATAGGGCTGTATTTTCTGTGAGATTATGATTTTTGTCCTCACCTAAATTCCGAATATGTGCTGAAACTTGTTTTGGCGCACCGCCAAGCAGAGAACAAGCAATAGAAATTGCATGGACTCCGTGGTCGATCGCAATACCACCTCCCGCGATCGCTTTATCTCGTCGCCAATGCGGTTGCCATTCAGCAACGCCTCTAGCATGACTGACTCGAAAGACTTGAAAGTTAGCATACAACGGTTGACCGATCGCGCCGGACTGGACTAACTTAGCACTATGCACCACAGAAGGAGCAAATTTGTAGTTATGGCAGGGATAGAGCAAGCGACGCTTCTCTAGTGCCAGTTGTTTCACGTCTTCAAATTCAGCGAGATTTAAAGCTAAAGGTTTTTCACAAAGAACGTGCTTACCTGCTTCTAATGCTTGTCGAGTTGCTGGGATATGAAAGACATTTGGCGCACAAATATCGACTAGATCGACTTCTTCAGGACAGTCTTGCAATAAGTCGTCAAGCGTTTCATAGACGCGAATTCCTGGACAGAGTTTGAGCGCTGCCTCCCGACGCGCTGGCACTGGATCAACAACTGCGCTAAGGTGAAGATCACAACGGGACTTGTATGTCGGTAAATGACCTTTTTGGGCAATAAATCCAAACCCGACAATGGCTATTTTCACAACACTCCTCACTTATTGATTTCGTCAATAATTAAATTGATTCGTTATTATATCAACTCTTGTCAATTGCTCGTCTTTAATTCTTTCTAGGTTTTGACAAAAAAATTATTTTAAATCTCACGCAGAGGCGCAGAGGCGCAGAGAAAAGGATTTAAGTTATTTTTTAAAAGCAAAGATTAATCGGTGAATTGAAGCAATATTAGTAATAACAGCCAAAATAATTAATAAAGGAAAAATTTGCTTGGTGAGCAAACCAATAATTATTAAGACAGTTCGAGTCGCTCGACTGCCGATACTTGCTACAGTACTTTTTCCTTCTGCTTCACTTCTTGCTCGAATGTAGGGAACTAACATTGTTCCAAGAAGTGCTAATAATCCTGGGATTATATAATCGTTGGGCGAGACTAGAATGAGAGCAGAGATTAGGAAAAAATCGACATAGCGATCAATAACGCTGTCTAAAATATCTCCTTCGCTAGAAGCTATTTTTCTGGCTCGTGCCAAGTCACCATCCAAACAGTCAAGAATTCCACTTAAAATAATAAAAAGAACGGCAGTTAAATAATTTTCTTGAACGATAAACCAACCAGCAGCTAGTCCCCCTAGTCCACCCGATAGCCAACTGATTTGGTTGGGAGTTATCCAAGTAATGTTGACTAAACCCGAGGCAATTTTTTCGGTGATGGCGTGAAGGATTTTATCGAGAAATGATTTAGGGACTACGATAGAGTTATGGTTTTCCGAGTTGCCTGCTTCTTGAGTCTCTGATGGCTGTTTTAGAGAGATATCTGACATTACAGAATTGCTATTATTGGTCGATTTTTTTGATTAGTGGTTAGTAGTTTTTCTAGGAATTGTAACTACTAACGACTAACTATTGAATTTTTTATTATTACATTTGAGTTGTGTTCCGATCTTGTTCGCGCTTTTTCTTGTCAGCTTGCAAAGCTTCTTCTAAAACGCCAAGTAATTGAGCTATTTTGTCTAAATTACTGCGATAAAGTTCCAAATCTTTTTGCAGCTTTTCAGGAGGAAAATGCAAGGCTTCAGATACTTGTTTTAAAGTGCGATCGCGCTTTTCTTTGTCTTTAGCTAATTCTGAATCAGCTTCTACTAAAAGCGTATATACCCCAATGGCAAATAGACGACTGTATTTGAAGTTTTTCTGATTGGCAATTGCCTGCAATGTTTCTACTAATCCATTTCCACTACTTCCAGGAGTTGAGGAATTAATCTTAGTAATTAATTCTTCTATGGATACCTGTTTTGCTTGCTGTAAAATATTTCCTGCTTCCTGACGGTACTTGTCGGGATCGCCGCCGATCGCTTTACATAAAGCAGCAAAAATTGAGGCTTTATCTTGTTCGGGTTGATATCCTTGCATAAAGCGCTCAAAAGAGGTGACGATTCCCAAGGCATAAATGGGATCGTATTGAAAATCTACGTTAACGGAGAGCAAGTGCATCTCTACCATTAACTCTTCTACGACGCGCCGATAGACTGAGTTGATCGGGCGGGTATGATGGGTGTAGAAATCCCGTTTAGTATCTGAAACAGTACGAACCTTATCCACAAAGCAGACTGACATAGAACTTGTAATCTCATTTTCTCCCTTAAAGACACCTTTGCCAACACGCAATTGGCAAAAGGCAAGGGATGACTGGGCATTTCTGATTATTACCAATTCTGGGTCAATTGGCTATCGATAATCGCGATCGCTTGTACTTACTATACCTGTAGGCTATTGATTCACAATGACATTTCTGAGAAGCTTAGTAAGAATTTGTTTATTTTTGTAAAATTTTGTGATAATTTAAGAATTAAGAGGTTAAATTCCATCTCTGAAAAGCTTTCGGTTTAATCTTTCTACCAATTGCAAATCCCAATGAGGTAATTCTGTACTATGCCATTTACGATTGACTCAGCCAGAGGGATCTTTCCTAACACATTATCTGCTGATGCTGTCCCAGCTACGATCGCCAGGTTCAACCAACTCAGTGCCGAAGACCAGCTAGCCCTGATCTGGTTCGCTTATCTTGAGATGGGTAAGACAATCACAATTGCGGCTCCAGGGGCAGCCAATATGCAGTTTGCTGAGGGAACCATGAATCAAATTCGGCAAATGAGTTTCCAGGAGCAAACACAGGTCATGTGTGACCTGGCGAACCGTGCTGATACACCGATTTGCCGCACCTATGGCACTTGGTCTGCGAACATCAAGCTAGGTTTCTGGTATCAGCTAGGACAATGGATGGAACAGGGAATTGTTGCTCCAATTCCAGAGGGCTATCAACTCTCTGCTAATGCAGCCGCCGTACTACAAGCGATTAGAAACCTGGAGTCAGGTCAACAAATTACGGTCTTGCGTAATTCTGTGGTTGATATGGGGTTCGATCCGAGTAAGTTAGGCAGTTACAACAGAGTTGCTGAACCCGTTGTTGCACCCAAAGAGATGGCACAACGAACTCAAGTCACCATTGAAGGCATTACTAATGCAACTGTGCTGAGCTACATGAACAACTTGAATGCCAATGACTTCGATGCACTGATCCAACTATTCACGCCTGATGGTGCCCTGCAACCCCCCTTCCAGAAACCGATTGTTGGCAAAGATGCCGTCCTTCGCTTTTTAAGAGAAGACTGCCAGAACCTTAAGTTAATTCCAGAACGTGGGGTTTCTGAACCGGCAGAAGATGGCTATACCCAGATTAAGGTCACTGGCAAAGTGCAAACTCCTTGGTTTGGTGCTGGTGTGGGGATGAACATGGCATGGAGGTTCTTGCTAACTCCTGACAATAAAATTTTCTTTGTGGCAATAGATTTATTAGCTTCTCCCAAAGAGCTTTTAAATTTCGTTCGCTAAAGCAATAGAGAGAGCGAGCAAACTGTAAACGATTGTAGGTGGGCGCTCTCTTCTAGGGAGCGCTCTATAGATTTGATGACGCAAGTGAGTGAGATTAGTTGGTCTGAGACAGAACAAAAGATAGCGCAAGAAGCCTTCGAGAGAGCTTATGAGCGAGAAACTAGGGCTTTGATGGAAGCAGTTCGGGAAAATGCCAGTGCGATCGCACAGCTTGACGATCTCTGGCATTTGCACGACTTTTTGAGTGCCAGGAGGCACGATCTTGATGGCAAGTATGATTACAGATATTCAGTTCTCATCTTTATTTTTGCCAAGTTGATTAAAGAAGGATGGCTGAATCTTGATGAACTCAATGGTCTCGATAAAGACAAACTTGCTAAAATAGCTTCTCTGGCACGGATGTAAGATCCGAAGGGCGATCGAGGCGCGATCGGTGCTATTTTCCCTGCACTGACCGCCATCGCGATCGCTGATGCTGTAGGCGGATAAAAATGCCATTTAAAATTTTAAATGCTCGAACAAAATCTTGCTGCCAATAAAAATTAAAATAATTCCGCCAAGCACTTCAATTTTTTTGCTAAACAAGTTACCGAATTTGTGACCGATAAAAACTCCGACAAAAGATAAGCTAAAAGTAATAGCACCAATAATTGTTACTGCTAAAACAATTGGAGTTTTAATCACTGATAATCCATAGAAGTGCAAAGAACCACTTAAACTAGAGCGGACTTCTTGCTATAACAGGGAGCGAGTCTCTATTTCCCCTGCTGCACCATGCTGACTGAGAAAACGCCTTATAGACGCTATCCTAAAGTTCCTATCGAGCGGCGAGCGGCTGCTTTTTTAATCGATTTTGTGACAGTATGGCTAGTAAGTTCATTCTTTGGGGTTGCCTTGCAGTGGTTAGTATTCCTCATCGGGTGGTTGGCGCTACGAGTCATTGCGGTTGAAAAAAACAAGGGTCAAAGTCTCGGTAGCTATGCTTTGGATATGAAAGTAATAGATGCTCGATTCAATAAAATTCCTGGACTATTGGCATTAGCGAAACGGGAAGGAATTATTGGGTTTGCTGCTATGCTAGCCATGCTGGGTTTAAATATTAACTTTGGCAATGGCCTGTCAATGCTGTTGCTGGTGACACCTTTGGTCGTTGAGTGCGCTACTGCTTTGGGAGACGAACCATTCAACCAAGCTTTTCATGACAAAATCGCCGAGACAATCGTCATTCAAACTCGCCGAGGTTTCTCGCTCGATCTGCGCTTGAAAAAACTGTATCTGGAGTTGAAGCGCAGTATGCAGAATATGCGGAAATAATTTTACCCGAATCTACCAGAATGCTCTCCCCATTTAGTGATGGTGAATCCGATCTAGCAACCAAAGCGATGTGACTGTTCCAACCAAATGAGCGGCAATTAGATTGAGGTTGGCTAACACGACGAAGACATCAAGCGCCCGAACAATTCTATTGGGATCGGTAATTGCCATTCCTGGAGGTTGGGAAACTGTTTTGGCTACCAAAACCCCTATGCTCGTTCCCGCACCAATGAGGGCAATTAACATCCCGACGAAGCCTATGATAACGCCAAGGCGCAGGAGTTTCACCGTATCCGCTTTTCTAGGATGCCAATGTATGTCGGGTTCTCGCAGTAATGCTTTAGCGATGCGGGTGTAACGAAAGGCAAATACGATCGCCGGACACAAGGCTAAGATTCCGCAGATCGCCCAGAATATTCCTATACCAATACCTGTTGTTCCTGCGTCTGGACTAAAGCCACGACCAGAAGCAGCAAATAACAACACTAAAATAGCCACAAACGCTAAGGCTATCTGTCCCCAAAAACCAACTAAGCCCATCAGGCGAAAGGCCCTGGCAATTTTTTGGATTTTTTCTGGAGGTGGATGCGGCTCGTGAGGGTCTGACTTAGCTAACATAACTCGATCGTATACGCGATTGGGCCGTTATGTCCCAAATCGATCGCGCAATTGGGGTCGCAAATGAGAGCGATCACCCATGATCTGAAGTAATGGCCCGCGTTCAGCCATTTCTACAAGGCTTACAGAGGCGACAGGCATCCCGATGCGATCGCGAAAACGTCCTATATCGATTCCTAACAACTCGCACAACATAATCCGAATGGTGGCTTTATGGGAAACAACCAGAACATTTCCCGTACTGCAAGTTTGTTCAATTTCCTCTAAAACTTGAGAACTTCGGCGAGCAATATCGACCCCTTTTTCTCCGCCAGTAGGCGCACTCCAACCAGGATCAGCTAACCAGCGCACGTAATCATCGTGAAATTCGCGATTGACTT
>CAYTUO010000147.1:1961-9888 GCA_964441015.1 uncultured Pleurocapsa sp. | reverse complement strand
TCCCAACAGCTTTAATAAACTTTAGAAAAGAAATCAGTGATTAAATCTAGCTCCTTTCCTCTGTATAGCTGCCTTTTTCAAGAGAATACCCCGATAATACTCAACGTGAAAGCTATGCGCCAAATTGATATCGATCAAGCAAAAATCCAACTAGACAGCCTGTTGCAAGCTGCATTAGATGGAGACGAAGTGATCATCACACAGAATAACCAACCTATCTTAAAACTTGTACGCTGTTTTCAACCTAAAAAACGGCGCCAAAGTGGGAGTGCTAAAGGAATGATTTGGATGTCGCCTGATTTTGACCAACCTTTGGAGGATTTCAGTGAGTACATGCAATGAAACTGTTACTTGATACCCATACTTTTCTCTGGTTTATTAATGATAGTCCTCAGTTAAGTATTAATGCTAAACCGCGATCAAATGGATCGCTTATTAGTTGCTCAAGCGATGGTAGCAAAAGTATCGATTGTTAGCGCAGATGGACTATTCGACAACTACGGGATTAGCAGGATATGGTAGGTTTTTTGTTGCAGTTTAAGATGGGCTTCCTCTTCTGCAAGAAGTTTAATACAAGCTGCAAAGTGCTTCCGCAGAAATAGCGCCTCATCCGTGCAAAACCCTTTCAATTTCTCATCACCCCAGAATAAACGACCCCTCGCTGCGCGTCGAGGGTGATAATAGCGCCTTCGCGGATAATTTTCGTCGCATTTTTAAACCCGACAATCACCGGAACTCCCAAACGCAAGCCGATGACTGCTGCATGGCTAGTCAGGCTGGAGTCTTCAGTAATAATGCCAGCCGCTTTCCGCATGATCTCAACAAATTCTGCATTGGTGGCAGGTGCAACGAGAATATCTCCTGGATTGAAATGCCCGACTTCCCTGGCATGTTGAGCTACCCTGGCGCAACCGCTAGCTGCTCCCTGACCGATCCCGATTCCTTTACCCAGAATCGCTTTAACCATTTCTACTTTAATCAAATCTGTCGAACCCGAAACTCCTTGAAGCGTTCCCGCCGTCATCACCACCAAGTCCCCGTCGTATAAAAAATAATTTTCTTGAGACATATTGATAGCCGCTTGGAAAGTCTGACTGGCAGAGGGGAGATCTAACATTACCAGTGGCCTAACGCCCCAAACCAACTGTAACTGACGAGCTACATCGACGTGAGGCGTAACCGCTAAAATCGGGGTTTGCGGTCGAAACTTAGAAACGTTACGGGCAGTCGCTCCCGATTTAGTTAAAGTCATAATTGCGGCTGCTTCTAGTTGTTCGGCGATTTGACTGACGGCGGAAGAAATAGCGTTGGGAATCGATTGCTTGGTGTTGGGTCGTTGCTGGGTGCGAATTTGTTCCTGTTCGATTCGTTCGGCAATTCGCGCCATCGTTGCTACAGATTCCACGGGATATTGACCGACGGCCGTTTCGTTAGAGAGCATGACTGCATCGGTTCCGTCGAGAATCGCATTGGCAACATCCGACACTTCAGCGCGGGTAGGACGGGGATTGTTGACCATGCTATCTAGCATTTGAGTTGCCGTAATAATCGGAATTCCCAACTGGTTCGCCGTCGAAATGAGTCGCTTTTGCAGGATTGGCACATCTTCTGCGGGGAGTTCCACGCCCAAGTCTCCTCTAGCAACCATTACCCCATTACACAAAGAGAGAATTGCCTCCATTTCTTCGATCGCTTCGTGTTTCTCAATCTTGGCAATCACGGGGACGGATTTACCCGCACTGGCGATTAAATCTTTAATTTCTAGGATGTCTTGTGGGTTGCGGACAAAACTAAGCGCGATCCAATCAACCCCTTGATCTAGCCCAAACATCAAATCAGTTTTGTCTTTGTCTGTCAAGGCTTTTACCGACAGGTAAACCCCAGGAAAATTCACGCCCTTATTACTCGATAGGGTTCCGCCTACTACCACTCGACAAGATAACTCTCGGTTTTGGCGGTCTATTTTTTCTACCCGCATTTCCACCTTGCCATCGTCGAGCAGAATTCTTGAGCCTTCGGGAACTTCATCGGCAAGATACTCGTAACTGACGTAGCCCATCTCTTGGTTGCATTCCACTTGGCGACTCGTCAGAATATAAGTATCGCCTGTTTTCAGTGCGATCGACTGACACTTATACTTGCCCAGACGAATTTTGGGGCCTTGTAAATCCTGTAAAATCCCAACAGGCTGGTTCAGTTCAAAGGCTGTCTGGCGAATCAGGCGAATGCTCCGTTGGTGATCTTCGTGAATCCCGTGGGAAAAGTTGAGGCGTAAGGTTGTTGCACCTGCTTGAATCAGTTGGCGGAGGACTTCAGGCTTGATGGTAGCTGGGCCAATGGTAGCAACAATTTTGGTTCGACGATGCACGGTACGGGGTTGCATATTCGATTTGTAGAGAATGGGAATGGGAATGGGTAAGCTGTAATGATACTAGCTTTGGGTATCCATTGACAAACGGGAGACAGAATCAGGAATTTTTGAGACTATCCGTCCCTTGATTTCAATGGAGGAAGCGTCGCGTTTAACTTTAAGAATAGTTACTTTTCTTTAATTTTAGTTTTAGAAAACTTTAAAAATTTTGTCTTGGTCTTAAATCTTTCTGTAGACTTGAGCCAACAATCTAGAGTGCCATGAAACCAAAACTTAAAGACTCACTAGCTTGGGAGCAAGCTCAACTTTTAATGCAGCCAGCTTTTATCCGAGTGATCGATAATATTCGCAAACAACTCGATGAATCTGAGTGGGAAGGAACTTATCAAGAAATAGAAACTCCTTATCCAGGTTATTTGCTTTGTTTGACTCATGATGATCGCTCGGTTAAGGTAGATCTTTGGAATCTTTGTTTTCAAGTCTGCTTTCTCAGCTACAATTCTCCTGAAATAGAGATGGCTGATCGAGCAGCAGATGCTAGTCAAGAGGTAGAAATTGACACCAGTTTAATTGATGAAACGGGCGATGTTGATTGGCACCGCTTAGAAACGAAGACGCAACAATTAGTCCAGCAAATCTTTGCTAATTTACCTACGGATTAACCAGGCAAGATGCACGAATTACGGGAAATTCAGCTAAAAATAGGGGCAATCTTGGAGGAAGCCTTAATGACTCCCAGCAGTTTTGGCAACGATCGCGCCGCGCTTAATGCAGCTAGAAATAATGTTGCTTTGTGCGATCGCTCTCATTGGGGACTCTTGCAACTGAAGGGAGAAGATCGATCCCGCTTTCTTCACAACCAAACCACTAACAATATCAATCGTCTCCAACCTGGACAAGGGTGCGATACCATTTTTGTCACCTCCACCGGACGAACTATCGATCTCGCTACCGCTTACGCGATCGAAGATGCGCTCCTCGTGTTAGTCTCTCCTAACCGCCGCCAACAACTCATGCAATGGATGGATCGCTATATTTTTCCGATGGATCGGGTAGAATTAGCGGATATTTCCGATGAAAAGGCTATTTTTACTTTAATTGGTTCCGATAGCGATTCCTTACTCCAACAATTGGCAGGCGAGTCCCTCGTCGGTCAACCAGAAGGAAATCACCTTTCCATACAGATTTTAGAACATCCCGTTCTGGTAGCAGTAGGAAGTGGATTAGCCCTACCTGGATATACTTTAATTGTGCCCGTGCAAGCCGCCGCAGAAATTTGGTCTAAACTAACAGAGTTAGGTGCAGTTCCTCTGGGCGATCGCGTCTGGGAACAATTGCGAATTCAACAAGGAAGGCCCGTCGGCGATCGAGAACTCACAGAAGACTACAATCCCCTAGAAGCAGGACTCTGGAAAGCCATTTCCTTTGACAAAGGCTGCTATATCGGTCAAGAAACCATTGCTCGTTTAAATACTTACAAAGGGGTAAAACAGAGGCTGTGGGGGGTCAAGTTGAACGCTTCTGTTGCATCAGGCACTCCCATTACCCTTGCAGGTGATAAAGTTGGCGTACTAACCAGTTACACCGAAACTGAAGCAGGAAGATTTGGTTTAGCCTATGTGCGTACCAAAGCAGGTGGTGAAGGTTTGACAGTAGAAGTCGGCAATAGTTCGGGAGTATTAGTTAGCGTTCCGTTTTTAACTCACGAATACCCGCAAAGCACCACTAAAAATAGTTAAATAGACTCAATACTCTTATCTTGGCAAGACATCATCGAGTTTTAAATCCAACCTTGGCAACATCCGAGAAACAATTGATTCCCCAAGACGATACTGCTGTTGAATGTAGTCTTCGCCTACTAACTGACAGACGGTAAAAGTTGGTTGTTTCGGTCTACCAATGAAGGCAACTCCACCAAATCCTCGATAATCAACAATCCAATACTCAGGAATACCGAGCAGTGCATACTCTTCTAACTTACGAGCATAGTCTGTCTCCCAATTTGTACTCACCACCTCGACAATTAACTTAATTGAGGCTCCTAGAGTAATTAAGGGTTCGCGCTCCCAGAAAGGTTCACTGACTAATACAGTCTCATCCAAAACCACCACATCAGGACGACGAGCCGTAACAGCATCCGTAAGTGGTCTGACAATGCAGGTACGAGGGATAAACCAGGGGTAACGTTGGCGCTCTAGCTCGATACTCAGTTTGCTGGCCAACTTTCCTGCTACTGTTTCATGAGGCCCTGTGGGTTCCATATCAACCAGTTCTCCATCAACCAATTCGTAGCGAGGATTATTGCCATATTGCTCCAAGAATTGTTCAAAGCTTAGAAACTGGAACGATGTATAGGTCATACGACTAATTTCGCGTTTTTGGAGAACCAGGAAGTCGTTTATCTTGAGGACTGCGGGAGACTGAGTTAGGAGATAGCTGCTGTCGTCCGTTGCGAACAATCTTTAACATTTCAGCTAGCTGTTGTTCGATATTATTGAGAACGCGATCGGCATATTCGTCTGCCCCATTTTGGATCTGGGCGCACTCAGCTTGCGTGCGTTGAAACATTTGCTGGAGTTCCTGTTGGGCTGTATGGCGCATCTGTTCGATTTCAGCAAGCGTCTGATGTTGCATGGCTTCACATTCCTGCTGCACTTGCTGTCGGAATTGGTTAGCTTCCCCTTGGGCTTGTTGTATGATGCCAGTTTCGTCTAAAATTTGTGCTGCTCGTTGTTGGGCTGACTGGATAATCTTTTGGGCGTACTCTTCGGCCTCAGATAGAATATCCTGTTTCTGCTGAAGCACTTCCATCGCTTTTTCAAAGGCTTCAGGCAAATTCATCCTCACCAAATCTAACTGATTGAGCAGTCTATCTTCATCTACCAACGTCCATCGAACCAGAGGAATGCGAGGGCTGTCAAGAATCATCTCCTCTAGTCGGTCAAGTTCTTGTTGAAGATCGAAATCTATGGCTCGACCAGGTGTTAACATATTGGCGCGATCGGGTGGACTGCCCTTAGTATGACTGCGTGAGGATGGATTTTGGCGTACCATAAGTATATAAATATATTTTTTAAGAATAGCTCATCAGCGAAGTTATGGTTTCATTTCAAGAAAATACTGATAAATATCTCTAGCGACATTTTCTGGAACCAGGTGAGCAACGGAACCGTCGAACTGGGCGATCTCTTTGACGATGCTACTACTCAAGAAACTATATTCCTTGGCGGTTGCTAGAAATACCGTTTCAATTCCATCCCAGAGAGTCTTGTTAGTGTGAGCCATCTGTAATTCTTTTTCAAAATCGGAAAGCACTCGCAGCCCTCGGAGAAGAACTTTGGCGTTACGCTGTTTAGCATACTCTACTGTTAATCCTATAAAGCTATCAACTTCTACATTAGGTAAATGTTGAGTACACTGACGAATCTGTTCCAATCGTTTCTCTACGGAAAACATCGGTTGCTTACTAGGGTTAGACAAGACAGCAACAATGACCCGTTCAAAAAGTTTTCCCCCTCTCTCAATAATATCGAGATGTCCCAAAGTCACTGGATCGAAGCTGCCAGGATAAATTGCAATCACGAGATTATGCTGTATTGTGGCTTGGTTTGAAACTTATTATTCTCTGTTGGCTCGCATAAAGGCAAGCCTTGAGTGTAGACTATTCTTTAACTATAAAGTAAAAACCGACGATGAACCTTCTCAAAATTCTCATCATTGCTGCTATAGCGATCGTTATTGTTAAATTTATCGCCTCTCTGTTCGGTAAGGGAGATATTGC
Organism: uncultured Pleurocapsa sp.; assembly: GCA_964441015.1. Lineage (GTDB taxonomy): Bacteria > Cyanobacteriota > Cyanobacteriia > Cyanobacteriales > Microcystaceae > Hydrococcus. The sequence continues at coordinate 3,736 of CAYTUO010000147.1, read as the reverse complement.
CATCTTAAATAAATTAGTTACTGTTATTCTTGGCTCGTTTGTTACTTTTGAGCTAGTTAAGTTAGGGCAGATCCTTTGGGAAAAGTTTATTTAAGCTTCAGAGAAACCAAAAACTAGAGAAAATCTGGATTTAAAGTAAAGATTGCTATGCAGCAAGTAGAGAATATATTTGACAGGCTGTCGGAAGCTCGCTTACTTAAAACACTTATCTTTAAGCAGGGCAAACTTTTCTTTGTCGGGGATGAAGAAACGATTAGATATCTAAAAAATTTCTTTCAGAAAAACAATCCTACTAATAACTATGGTTATTATTGCTGGCATCAGAAATTAAATAAGTTAGATTATGAGATAGATGAACTCTCTGCTTATCAGGCAATTATTATTGCGTCTATTGATAACGAGCATTTAATTTTTGAGAGGCTAAAAAAAGAATTAAAAAACGTTAATCTAGCCACTCCAATTGTCAAGCTTTTCTCTGATGTTTTTGTCAATCTTATGTCAGGCCGTCAATTACTACAGACATCTGATTGCGACCTAGTACCTCCAAAAATTTCTTATGCCATTGCTACGACTCCTCGCTCTGGTTCAACTGCTTTAAGTAACGCATTAGCGGCGACAGGAATAGCTGGATTTCCTAAAGAACATTTGCGTTTTCCCAGTCAAGTTCTCGCTCAAAATTGTCAGTTTGACTATGTGAGATACTTACAGATTCTAATGACACATAAAACAACTGAAAATGGAGTTTTTGGAACAAAATTTATCAGTCATTTCTTTAAATCTCATTCTCTAACTTCTTATAATTTTAAGGAAATTTTAGATAGATTTCATTTTGTTTATTTAATCAGACGAGACAAACTAGCACAAGCTACTTCAGTCTTAGTCGCTCAAAAAACAAAAACTTGGCATATTAGCTCTAACAAAAAATATCAAGACTATCAAGCTAAACTAACAGAATTAGACATCCAAGATTCTGAGTTAGAAAAACTGCATATTCTGCATCAGACTATCCTGACTCAAGAGCGTTTTTGGGAAAGTTTTTTTGAACAGCATCAGATATCACCTTTAGTTATTGAATACGAGCAATTTCTTGAATCTCCAGAAGAACAAGTCAATAAAGTATTGAAATATTTAAAAATTATTGATAGAGATAGAATTAAAATTCTCAATAAATACCAATATAAAATGTATCAGATTGCCAAATATCTCAAAATATTTAGTGATGATGATTTAATTGGAATTCGATTAAAAAACAAAAAGATTCAGTCTAATCTATCAAGCTTATTAATGAAAAAGTATCAAGAAAAATACTGTGTAGGCTAGTTGTTCAGTTACCCTTATCTTCTAAAAAACCCTCTCAACCAATAAAGCAAAGATTTAGGAATAATCTTACGAATACTTTGCGTGAGATGTTCAACTAAAAGATTTTTCTGTGGATCTTTTTTGGGGTTTCTAAATAGAGTCATCCCATAAAATTCAGTTGGAAAGTAATCAAACGATTTCATAAACTTGTAAATCTCGTCTCGGTTATTTGCTACTTCTGAAGTATATTTGTGACGAAATTCAATTAAAAACTTAGTTTGTCCTTGTTTGAGGATACCTGTACTGCCTTGAAGAATTGGTAAATAACTACCGCCAACATCTATCTTGATAATGTCTGGTTTAATTCGTTGAAATAAAGTATCGAGTTTAAAGATATCTACAGATATACTTTCCCAAGATAACGCTTCTTTAAGTTCATCTTTTACCTGAGAAAGATCGGACGTTAATAGACTGCC
>CAYTUO010000147.1:0-1951 GCA_964441015.1 uncultured Pleurocapsa sp. | reverse complement strand
TTCAGGTAAATTGGCTCGCTTAAAACTTGCTTGACCGTCGCGATCGCCTATCGCTATATTTAAAGCATATATCTTATTATCAGTTCCCTGTTCCCACTTAAGGCAGTTTTCTTTTAGTTGCTTAAACTTGATTGGATCAGGTTCGATCGCATATAAACTACTTTGATTAATAATTTTATTCACATCAAATATAAATTTACCTTTGCTTGCTCCAATTTCAATAAAGACTGTTCCTGAATGCAAAATTTTTGCTAAATTCTTCAAAATTTTTGGATAAAAATATCCTTCTGAAAAAGAAACTTCTTGGAAATCTTCCTTGAGATTTTTCGTATTCATAGCTTCCTAAAAATCATTAGAAATCGAAATAAAATTATTAAAACTATTAATTAGCTTTAGCAATATTCAAATATTTTTGACAAACTTTCTCTAATGCTTTAGCTGCATCTATCTGCATCTCTGGAGAAGGGTAATAATTATTAAAAAGATGACTCTTGCCATAGAGATGGCGCAAATCTTCTCTAGAAGGATCTATATAAGTTGGTTTATTAGTAAATCTACTAATTAATAATTGAGGCATTCCTCTTTTAGATATGCATTCAACATATTGATCGCTATATTTTTTAATTTCATTAATCATTTTATGATTGACTAATTGAGGATATTTATTAAATAAAGTATGAACGTTGCTATATTTTTCTTGATAGTATGGTTCTCTAGTAGAAAACCAAAATAATATTTTGGGCACTTGAATAGCTTGGAGAAGTTTTTGAAAATTTTGAACCCAATTGTGTCTAGTTTCAGCAATTATTGTTTTGACATAATTGAGATCGTATTGTTTTAATAACTCCGTATAGGCTAGATCGGCTCCGAGTTTTACTCCATCAGATAATCTTGTTAAATATTCGCGTCCTTGACTGTCGAAAAAAGAATTATTTTCACTTCTTCCTGACATCACTTGAACTATGGCAAATTTGGCGCGATTGATATAATCTAAAAACGGCTGTTCTTCAAGAAAACATAATGGGCCTGCGCCAGCCATTCCTAAATTTAATACTGGTAGATTTAGCTTTTCTTGAAGTAGAGTCGGATAGGGTTTTTCACAGTAACATCCCAAAGTCTGAGCCGCGCCTACACAAACGAAATATTGTCCTTTTTCTAGGGTTTTAGGTTCGGGCCCTCTGACCGCTTTTCCACCAGTATTTTTTAGAATATATCCTTGATAATCTACTACCTCCCAATCCCGCTTTTGATATTGCATAAATTGAATGGCTCCTCTTTACTTATTTTCTGAAAAGTCTAAAAGACGTACAAAAAAATTGCGATCGCCATTAATTTCGCTACTAACTTGTAAAATTCTCTACTAAATTGTCAATGGCTGTATTAAAATCCTTTCGATGTTCTCGATACAAACGTAGTGCAAATTTTCCTGCCGGAGTCTCTCGTAATTCTTGAATCACCGCTACCATCTCCTTTGGAAGTTCTCGAATCAGAGGTGAATAGACAGGATGATTTTTAGGACGTAAAATTGGCGAAGCAAGGGCAGCAAAAGTTAAGTCTGTGGCAGAAAAACTATCCCCAACCAAATATTCTTTCCCTCCTTTAAGTCGTTCGTTGACTGTCTCAAAAATATTTCTAATCGTTTTCAACGAATTGATCGCACCTTCTTCGGTGACATTATATTTATAAACTACTAGCCGATAAAAAAAAGGGAACGCGATCGCGCAGCCAACCTTCTCTATACTAGGCACTCCCGTACACCATGCCTGTTTAACTAACAGAGGAGTCTTGATGGCATAAAAATAAGTCCAACAACGACTGGAAACACCCAATTGTGAATCAAATAACTCTTCTAATTCTTCAACGTCCTGCCGAAGTGCGAAATCCGTTGGATAAAGTCGCCTGCCTTCTGGGGCTATAGTATCAAGATAATGCAGAATATCTGTGGAATCCG
>CAYTUO010000146.1:4955-9890 GCA_964441015.1 uncultured Pleurocapsa sp. | reverse complement strand
CCCCATCACTCGCGAGTTGATGTGGTTCTTGGGCTGGTATGTGGCTGAGGGAACTCTCAGCAAGCATCAGGTTAGCTTGAATTTAGGGAAGAAAGACGAAACATTTATCCCAGAACTCAGTGCTATTATCGAGGTAACATTTGGCGAAATACCAAGACGATACAGCGATCCAGATAGCGATGCTGTTAAGCTCTATTTTCATAGTGTCTGGGCAGCACGGTTATTGAAAGCTTGGGGAATTGCAAAACCTGCCCATGAGAAACAGTTGCCAGATATTTTATTTAGCCTCAGTGAAGACCTTCAGCTAGCTTTCTTAGAGGGTTATTTTCTGGGGGATGGGACGACTGGCGGCAAACATTTGTCCTTCACAACCAACTCCAGTCAACTGAAGGATGGCTTGTTGTATCTGTTTGGACAACTGGGTTTAATTGCTAGCAATAGCGAACATCAGCCTTCTACTCCTGTTGATGCTGTCATTCAAACGCGATACCCTTACTACACCATCACGATTGGCGGTAAGACTCAGATCGAACAATGTCGTCAAATTTGGCAGCGCCATGCTAATGCTTCTAAACTGGATGCACATTTAAGCAATCCTACTCGTAAATCTCAAGACTATGTGCCCATTAGTGACGATCTTATTGGGTTAAAAGTGGTTTCTAATCAAGAAATTGAACTCGTTGGGGACTATGTGTATGATTTTTCAGTAGAAGGCGATGAAAACTTTATTTGCGGTGTAGGCGGCGTGGCAGCCCATAACACTGACGCTGATGTTGATGGCGCTCATATCCGTACTCTGTTGCTGACCTTTTTCTACCGATATCAACGGGAATTGGTCGATCGCGGCTACATCTATATTGCTTGTCCTCCTCTCTATAAAATAGAACGGGGTCGCAACCATTACTATTGCTATAGCGATCGCGAATTGCAACAAAAATTGAGCGAATTTCCTGCCAACGCGAACTACACCATCCAACGATTTAAGGGATTGGGGGAAATGATGCCCCAACAGCTTTGGGACACGACTATGAACCCAGAAACCCGCGCTCTCAAACGAGTCGAAATTGAAGATGCTGCCGAAGCCGATCGCATCTTTACCGTATTGATGGGTGATCGCGTTGCGCCCAGACGTGAATTCATTGAAACACACGGGCCGCGACTCAATTTAACCGATTTAGACATTTAAGTAGCTATTTATGCAAAAAAATAGCAAATTACAGGAGTTGCGATTAGGCTAAAAACCTAGTCGTATTTTCTTTAATTAAAGGAGTAGGGTGATGAACAACTCAAGTTAATAAATTTTGTGTAATTAGCTACCGTCTAACTAGACTTTTGAAAAAAACCGCTTTTAAATATTAACAAATATTAAGAAATGCAGGTTAGAGGGTTACCTAGTTTAATTTGCTCTTGCCTCTCAGAAGCCGATTCTTTGGGGATCAATGAATAATCATTAATTTTTTCCTCTATCTATAGACATACTTAATTACTTTCCAGCCAACAGATTCGAGCGCATCAGTAACAAATCGATACAAATAACCTAAATTTCCAGGCTAACTGTAAATTTATTTTAAAAGTCGATCAGCTTCTCAGGAACTTTACCTATACTAATTTTTAATATTTTCTTTACTTGATAAATTTTTACTGGTTTGCTCTGGAGGAACAACATGGAATTAGCTCAAAGACAAAGCTGGGACAAAAGCCATTTATTAACGTTGGTTAAAAGCTTTTTAATCTGGAGTTTTACACTGACGGTTTGCTTGCTAGTGGTAGGATTTCCTGTAGTCGTTTTGGTGGCAACAGTGGGAGCTTTCTTATCGATTATTTTGCAAACTCTCTTACCTGTTAGTGCAGTCTTGCTAGTAGCAGGCGGCATCATTGGCGCTCATGTTTTAGGAATAATTGTAGGAGCCGCAATCCTGACTGCTAAAGGCATTCATCCTAACGAAGTCAGTTGGCTCAGATGGCTGCACGGCGAAGCTAGCCCTTCCCACACTCCTGTATACGCATCCTGCCCGCTAACCTGTAGTCTAGCGGAGTAAAAGCTGAAATACTTGACTCAGTAAAGTTTATGCAACTAAGCTAGTGCAGCCCGGTAAACACCGGGTTTTTTCATGTTGAGAGTTTGAGCAAGCATCAAGTTTTGTACCATAGACAAGGAAAGATCGAATCTGAAATCGAATGGACTCATCAACCTTCTCAATTTGCATTACGTTGGGAACCCGTCCCGAAGCAATTAAACTTGCCCCAGTCATCCAGCAGTTTCAAAGATTACCGGAGTTTCGGACTCATGTAGTCTTGACGGGACAACATCGAGAAATGGTTGAACAAGTCATGCAGCTATTTGAGTTGCAAGCGGATGAAGATTTAAAAATCATGAAACCCAAGCAAAGTCTGGCAGAAATTACCTGTCGCAGTTTGCAAGGATTAGAAGGAATATTTCAAAAAATCTCTCCTCAACTGGTCATCGTGCAAGGGGATACCACGACGGCTTTTGCCGCAGCTTTGGCAGCCTTTTATCAAAAAATTCCCATCGGTCACGTAGAAGCGGGGTTACGCACCAACGATATCTATAATCCCTATCCAGAGGAAATCAATCGCCGTCTCATTTCTCAACTGACTCAACTCCATTTTGCTCCCACAAAACTTGCCGTCGAGAATTTACAAGGTTCTGGCGTAACGGGAGAAATTCACCATACTGGCAATACAGTTATCGATGCGTTACTAACGGTGGCAAATCGCCATCCTGAGTTTCGCGTACCTGGGTTGGAATGGGAAAAATATCGCGTTCTTCTAGCAACCGTCCATCGGCGTGAAAACTGGGGAGAACCGCTCAAAGATATTATCGAAGGATTTGGCTTGATTTTGGAGAAGTTTCCCGATACGGCTTTACTATTACCTCTCCACCGCAATCCTACCGTTCGAGAACCCATTCAAAATGCTTTAAGCAACCATCCTAGAGTTTTCTTAACGGAACCCTTAGATTATGCCCAACTGGTAGGGGCAATTCAACGGTGTTATTTGCTGCTGACCGATTCTGGCGGGATACAAGAAGAAGCCCCCAGTTTGGGAAAACCTGTATTAGTTCTGCGAGAAACGACAGAACGACCAGAAGCCATCGAAGCAGGAACGGCAAAACTCATAGGCACCAAACCGACTGATCTTGTTTCGGCGGCAAGCGAGTTATTAAGCAATGCAGAGGCGTATCATCAAATGGCAACAGCCATTAATCCCTTTGGCGATGGGAAAGCTTCTCAGAGAATTGTAAAGATTGTTAAAGATTATTTGATCCAAGCAAAATAGAGAATGGGGGAGTGTGGTCACAGTTACCAGTTATCAGTGTCAGGAGTTCAGGAGTTCAGGAGTTCAGGAGTAAATATTCTCCATTCTTCCTTGTCCCCTTGTCCCCTTGTCCCCCTTGTCCCCCCACACTCCCCACACTCCCCACACTCCCTAATCACCAATCACCAGTCACCAGTTACTAATCACCAATCACTAATGCCTAAACTCGAATTACAAAATTTACGTAAACAATATACAGATCGGATTGTCCCAGTTAGAGATATTAGCCTTGAGGTGGAAGATGGGGAGTTTCTTACCTTATTGGGCCCGTCTGGGTGCGGTAAATCGACTTTGCTGCGGTTGATTGCGGGTTTAGAACAACCGACTCAGGGAAGAGTCATTATTGGTGGCAAGACGGTGAATAAGGAAGCACCGGGCGATCGCAATATTGCGATGGTCTTTCAAAGTTATGCTCTCTATCCTCACATGAGCGTCCGAGAAAACATCGCTACTGCCTTAAAACTTCGCAAAGTGCCCCGACAAGAAATTGAGAATCGTCTGGAAGCAGTCGCTAGGAAACTGGAATTGCAAGAATTGCTCGATCGCAAACCCAGTCAGTTATCTGGCGGACAAAGACAACGGGTTGCCCTGGCGAGGGCATTAGTGAGGGAACCGGATGTGTTTTTATTAGACGAACCGTTGAGTAATTTAGATGCGCTATTGCGCGAACAGGTGCGATCGCAACTGAAACAAATCTTTAAAGACCAGCAAAAACCTGTCGTCTACGTAACTCACGATCAAACAGAAGCGATGACCCTATCGAGTAAAGTAGCAGTTCTCTATGATGGTCTGGTACAACAACTAGATCCCCCTCACCGAATTTATACCCACCCTGCTAATCAGTTTGTCGCTGGTTTTGTGGGAAGTCCGCAGATGAATTTATTGGAACTTCAATGTGAAGGAAATACAGCTATTTTGGGCAATTTTAAGATTGATTTAGCCAATCTTGCCACGATTCCTTCACAAATTGTCATGGGAATTCGCCCTGAAGATATTCGTCTCCACCCACTCGAAGATTCTCAGACAATTGAAGGTCAAGTCTATTTAGTTGAAGAATTAGGTAAAGAAAAGTTAATTAGCGTGAGAGTGACAGGCTCAAATTTGACGATACGTGCTTTACTGCCTATTGACCAAACTTGGGAAGGAGAAACTGTCACGCTGGTTTTGCCAAACAAACTGATTCATTGGTTTAGTTTTAATGAAGATAAACTTCCTCACCAACGCGATCGCGCTAGTATCAGTTGTCAGTAATCAGTAATCAGTTAATTCAATCAATTCAACTTCTCTTACTCAACAGTATGTCCGACTGCTTCAATCATTTGCTTAATTGATTCTTCAGATGCATCAGTTTTAACAGAGACAATTTTCCGGTCAACGTCAACCTTTACTTCTGCGTCTGATTCATGTGTTTTAATAGCTTGAGTAATGGTTTTTGCACAAGCTTCGCAGGCGATACTGGGAACTTTGAGTTTAATTGTTTCAATCATTTTATTTTGAACCTGAACTAGATATTTTATATTTTGGTCTTTACTTACCATTTTAAAACAGCCGCCTCGATTCCTTGTTCGCGTCGAATTTTTCCATCTTTTTCAAACC
>CAYTUO010000146.1:0-4945 GCA_964441015.1 uncultured Pleurocapsa sp. | reverse complement strand
AATTTTCAAAAGTCTTAAGGAAGATATCGTCAAGCGAGTCAAGAATTTTTCTGGCGAAGTTAATAAAGCTTTATCAACATCTGCTGACTCTTCCGGTGTCAAAAATTGTTCGTTAGTCATTAGTGATTGGTGACTTGTCAGTTATCAGTAGCCGTAGAGACGTTGCACTGCAACGTCTCTACAAGATTCTTCCTTGTCCCTCGATTTTGGAGGAAAGGATTTCCCCATTCGTTATTTTGCTTGAATTAAATAGCCGCAGTTATGTTCTCCCTTATTGATCCAGTGCGTACGTTCTATCGTACAATCAGGCAAAACAGCCGAAAACATTTCCAATTCGTGTCCGCAAACGCTAGGAAAAGATTCAGCCACTTCAGAAATCGCGCAATGGTGTTCTGCTAGGATATATCTCTCTTGAGCAAGATTTTGAGAGTTAGCGCCTTCTATCAAGAGAAGTTCTGCCATGTAACCTTCTTCCTGACGGATTTGGACTAATTTAGTCACCCGTTCTTTTAGCGTTCCCTGCCCTACTCTTTGTCGGTATTCTTCTGCTTTGCGTTCCCACTGCTTTCGCAACACTTCGCCAACTTGTTTCTCTCCAACCGTTTCTACTAGAGTGTCCAAAAAAGATACGGCAAATTCGCTGTATCCTTGAGGGAAGCGATCGCGTCCTTGTTTGCTCAAATGATAGATATGTTGGGGACGGCCCATGCCAAATTGAACGGTATGATGTTCGATCAGCCCCTCATTTTCCAAATCTTTGAGATGACGGCGAATCGCTTGGGCACTGATTTCTAGGTCATCCGCTAACTCTTGTGCGCTAGCTTGACCGTTTTTGAGTAAATATTGCAGAATGTCTTGTTTGGTGGAAGGAGGCTGAGTAATCGTCATCTTCCTAAATCGAGGGAAATGCTGGGCGCTGGTGACTGATAATTGTTGAGTCATCGCGAAAAAAAATCGTTCGACTTTGACAACAACTCTGTTGTTAATCTATTCTAAAATATACTTAAGCAACAAAAATGTTGTTTAAGTCCTGAACTGGCTAGATAACTCCAGCCCCTAATCGATAGCTGTCGCCACTTACCTGCCGATCTTAATCGCTATCATCTGTTTGTACAACGAGAGAGAACACTAAAGTCTGATGAGTGCCACAACAGTTAAAAACCTAGTAAACCAGCCATACAAGTACGGCTTCGTTACCGATATTGAGTCAGATACCATTCCTCGCGGACTCAACGAGGATATCATTCGCTTGATTTCTGCCAAGAAAAACGAGCCGGAATTCATGCTGGAGTTTCGTCTCAAAGCCTATCGGCAATGGCAGAAAATGACGGAACCTACTTGGCCTCACGTTAGCTATCCTCCCATCGATTACCAAAATATCATTTATTACTCCGCACCAAAACAGAAGAAAGAAAAACTCAATACTCTCGAAGAAGTCGATCCTACACTTTTAGAAACCTTTGAAAAGCTTGGCATTCCGCTATCGGAACAAAAGCGACTCTCCAACGTCGCCGTAGATGCCATTTTCGACAGTGTTTCTATTGCCACGACTTTCAAAGAAAAACTTGCCGAACACGGGGTCATCTTCTGTTCCATTTCCGAAGCGGTACACGAACACCCAGAACTGATCGAGAAATATCTTGGCAGTGTTGTTCCCGTCGGCGACAACTTTTTTGCTGCCCTTAATTCTGCCGTTTTCAGCGATGGTTCTTTTGTCTACATCCCCAAAGGAGTAGAATGCCCGATGGAACTGTCTACCTATTTCCGCATCAACAACGGCGAAACGGGACAGTTTGAACGCACGTTGATTATTGCCGATGAAGGCGCTTCTGTTAGCTATTTAGAAGGCTGTACCGCCCCAATGTACGATAGCAACCAACTCCATGCCGCCGTCGTAGAATTAGTGGCTTTAGACAACGCCGACATTAAATATTCCACCGTGCAAAATTGGTACGCTGGAGATGAAAATGGCAAAGGTGGCATTTACAATTTCGTCACTAAACGAGGCTTGTGTAAGGGAGTCAATTCCAAGATTTCTTGGACGCAAGTAGAAACGGGTTCTGCAATCACTTGGAAATATCCGAGTTGCGTATTAGTAGGGGATAATTCTGTAGGGGAATTCTACTCAATTGCCCTGACTAATAATAAGCAACAAGCTGATACGGGAACCAAGATGATTCATATCGGAAAAAATACCCGCAGCACCATTATTTCCAAAGGAATTTCTGCTGGGAATTCCCAAAATAGTTATCGAGGCTTGGTCAAAATGGGGCCAAAGGCTACAGGTGCGAGAAACTATTCTCAGTGCGATTCTATGCTGATTGGGGACAATGCCGAAGCGAATACTTTCCCCTACATTCAAGTCGATAATAATTCTGCCAGAGTCGAACACGAAGCGTCTACTTCTAAGATTGGAGAAGATCAACTTTTCTACTTTGCCCAACGGGGAATTTCTGAAGAAGATGCAGTGTCGATGCTGGTGAGTGGATTTTGTAAGGATGTCCTCAATAAATTGCCGATGGAATTTGCCGCCGAAGCTGATAAACTGTTGAGTTTGAAGTTGGAAGGAACGGTAGGTTAATTGTAGGGTGGGCTTTGCCCACCTATTAAAATTTCACGCAGAGGCGCAGAGGCGCAGAGAGAGTAATAGAGAGATATTAGAGTGATGATTAGAGAAAACAGCGAAGTAATTTTATCGGTTCGTAATTTGACGGCTAGTATAGATGGGACTCCTATTCTTAAGGGAGTTAATTTAGAAATTAAAGCGGGAGAAATTCACGCGATTATGGGGCGTAATGGGTCGGGTAAAAGCACTTTTTCTAAAGTTTTGACGGGACATCCCGATTATGAAGTGACTGGAGGAGAGGCCATTTACAAAGGGGAAAATTTACTGGAAAAAGAACCTGATGAACGTGCTTTAGAAGGAATATTTTTAGCCTTTCAATATCCATTAGAAATTCCTGGCGTTAGTAATTTGGATTTTCTTCGCGTTGCTTATAATGCACGTTGCAAACACCTCGGTTTGGAAGAACTCGATACGTTTGATTTTGAAGATTTAGTACAAGAAAAATTGGGAATTGTCCAGATGGATTCCAGTTTTTTAGACAGAAGTTTGAATGAGGGTTTTTCTGGTGGGGAGAAAAAGCGCAATGAAATCTTGCAAATGGCGCTGTTAGAACCTACTTTAGGAATTTTAGACGAGATCGATTCGGGTTTGGATATCGATGCGCTGAGAATTGTTGCTCATGGTGTTAATCAATTGGCTACACCTGACAATGCTTTCTTGGTTATTACGCACTATCAACGCCTGCTAAATTACATCGAACCGGATTACGTTCATGTTATGTATGATGGTCGCATTGTTACCAGTGGCGGGAAAGAATTGGCACTCGAATTAGAATCTCGCGGCTACGAATTTGTAGAAGAAAAAGTTCTCTCGGAGGTGGGTGCTTAATGAGTTCGTCAGTCATTATCAAAACTGAAGAAACGGGGTTGACAAGTTATGCTTACCTTAGAGATTTGTTGAAGCAATGCGAAGGGAAGAAAACGATTGAAAATGTTGCGATCGCATCTTTGATTCAAGACTTGCGCCAACAAGCTGTTTCTCAAGTATTAGAATCGGAAATTCCTAGCAAAAAAGACGAAGAATGGCGTTTTACTGATTTATCCAAACTGCTACAAATTCCCTTTCAAGCAATAGAAAAGGCAACAGTTTCTGCTAGCGATTTAGAAGCGTTTATTCTTCCAGAAGCTAAACAAAGCCGAATTGTTTTTGTCAATGGCTTTTATGCGCCTGAGTTGTCTGATGTGTCAGGATTGCCAGATGGCGTATACGTCGGGAATTTAGCTAATTTGTCAGATTCACAAAATAGTAAAATTGTCAAGTACCTGGCTCAACAAGAAGACGCGACAGAAGTTTTTACCGCGCTCAATACGGCTGGGTTAACTGATGTGGCAGTCATTTGGGCAAATGCAAACGTTATTGTAGAAACGCCAATTCATCTACTTTTTCTCTCTGTTGCAACGGACTCCCCTACTTTTTCGCAACCGCGCGTATTAGTAGTGGCAGAAACCAATTCTAGTTTGCAATTGTTAGAGCATTACGGCGCTGTAACCCAAAATTGTGCAGATATTCCCCAAAATCGCCCCTATTTTACCAACGCGGTCACAGAGATTTGGGTAAACGAAAATGCCCAAGTCAATCATACTCGCTTTCAACGAGAGTCGGGGGATGGTTTCCATATTGCCAAAAGCGCGATCGCGCAAAGCAAGGACAGTCGCTATACTTGTAACGAGATTAGTTTGGGCGGGAAATTGTACCGCAATAGTTTAGAAATATTTCAGAAAGGCGAACAAACCCAGACTCAACTCAATGGATTGACCCTAGTTTCTGGCGAACAACTAGCAGATACTCACAGCGCTATTTTCCTGACAAAACCCTACGGAACAACAGATCAGCTTCATAAGTGTATTATTGATGATAGTGCCCATGCGGTTTTTAATGGGAAAATCTTTGTTCCAAAGGCAGCACAATTGACGAATGCTGCTCAATTAAATCGCAATTTGTTATTATCTCCTAAAGCTAGGGTTAATACGAAACCAGAGCTACAAATTACGGCGGATAATGTTAAATGTTCTCACGGCGCTACGGTTAGCCAACTAGAGGCGGATGAAGTCTTCTATCTACGCAGTCGCGGATTAACAGAAGCGGATGCGCGTTACTTACTCGTTGATGCGTTTGCGGCTGAAATTTTAGGGCGCATTCCGATAGAATCTTTACGTCAAAGGTTAACTCAATGCGTTGCTTGTAGAACGAACGAATAGTGAACAGTAACCAGTGACCAGTGACCAAAAAACCGACAAACAAAAGCTGGTAACTGGTAGCTGAAAACTGGTAACTGATAACTGATAACTGATAACTGATAACTGATAACTGATAACTGAT
>CAYTUO010000145.1:0-9939 GCA_964441015.1 uncultured Pleurocapsa sp. | reverse complement strand
CTGTCGATCCGTCACATCCAAGGCTTCATACAAAAACGAATGGCTTTCTAAGCGTGGTATTTCTTGCCGACCACTCTCAATAACCTGCGTTGCACCGTAGCGCTTGCATAAGGCTACAACCAGGTCACTCCCAAGTTGACCTCTCGACCCAGTGACTAAGATCATTTGTTATCCTAAATAGATTTGTCAGCGTGATATCAAATCCGTTTAATTAGTCATAATATGTAGTGCGAGCGTCCCGCTCGCGACCAAGTCCCGCTCGCGACCAAGTCCCGCTCGCGACTCCTGTTGGTCGCACTACTAGTTATTAAAGATGTCGCTGATTTTTGAACTTGTTGTAATGTAAAAAAAAATTCTATTCAGCCATTGCCCTAGAAGCAGCCCGCTAATTCCCAAGCTTGAGAGTAGAAGCTTTTTTTTCTATTTTATTGACTTTTCAGGCAATTGTCAGGAATCTCTGATGCAAAGATTTGTTATCTGCGTTCAACCATCATTTTTTTCTGATTCGACAGAGAGAATCACGCCACGACATTGGGAGCATCCCAAATTCGTAATTGTAGTGTGAGCGTCTCGACCAGCGAACCCCTAAAGCTGTGCAAGATGTATGCGCTGTCGCGCACGCTACGATGAGCGCACTACCTATGATAAATTTGCAAAAATGGGACGCTCCCGCGACATTCTCCAAATCCCACTCTGACATAGCCTTCTTTCTCACAGTATCCGCGCAGAATGACTTCATCTCCGTCAGACAAAAATGCTCGCTCTTCACCAGTTGGCAATTGAATAGGTTTAGAGCCACGCTGAGTAATTTCGAGTAGCGATCCTTGCGATCCTTCCTCAGCACCGGAAACTGTCCCACTAGCGATGAGATCGCCAGCACGGAGGTTACAACCATTACTCGTATGATGGGCGAGCATCTGAGCCAATGTCCAGTACATCTGTGCGAAAGAAGCGCGACTCAAGCGAAACGGTTCCATTCCCGCCTCGCGCATCTGGAGCGATCGCAACCACACTTCAACGGTAAGATCGATCCCGCCCCATTGAGCATCAAGCGCTGAAGCGAGATAAGGCAGAGGTGGGGGGTCGCCCTGGGGGCGAGAGAATGCCGGACAGCGAAAGGGGGCTAGAGCTTCCAAGGTTACTACCCAAGGCGAGATAGTCGTGGCGAAGCTTTTGGACAAGAAGGGCCCTAGCGGTTGGTATTCCCAAGCTTGGATATCTCGTGCCGACCAGTCATTAACCAAGCAAAGCCCGAAAATGTGTTCCTCAGCGTTGTCTATGGGGATAGGCTGTCCTAACTCATTGCCAGCACCCACAAAAAACCCGACTTCTAGTTCGTAGTCCAAAAGCTGAGAAGAGCCGAAACTAGGGATTGTCTCATCGGGACGCTTGCGTTGACCCTTTGGACGGGCAATGGATGTGCCGCTAGAGACAATAGAGGACGCTCGTCCGTGATAGGCGATGGGGACATACTTGTAGTTAGGCAGCAGTGGATTGTCAGGACGGAACAGTTTTCCCACGTTGGTGGCATGAAAAATTGAGGCGTAGAAGTCCGTGTAATCGCCGATGGTAGCAGGTAATAAAAGTTCAGCCTCGGACATGGGGACGAGGATTTTTCCTTCTGGAGGGGACTTTTGTTCGTCGTATCGCAACAGTTCGCTCAAGCAACGGCGCAAGGCCAAGGAAGCTTCACTTCCCATTGCCATTAAGGAATTCAGGTTGGGTGCTGCACAAGCTTCTTGTAGTTTTTCTGGGAGTTCTTCAAGAAGTCCTGCTTGATAACATAAGGATAAGTCGAGAATTCGATCGGCGATCGCAACGCCAATTCGAGAGGGTTCAACGCTACCCCGCCTGCGGAATACTCCAAAAGGAAGGTTTTGGATGGGAAAATCGGGATCTTTCTGATTCGCCGCTTCAACCCAACTGCGTAAATTTGGATCGTGGGTGGCATCGATAGGACGGGTCATTTGATTTTAGATCTTAGATTTTGGATTTTGGATTCCTCCTTTTTAAGGAGGGTAGGGCTACCCTACAATCTCTAGTTTGTGCTTTCTAGTCTTTGAACTCTTTGTTCCAAAGCTCTAAATTTTTCCTCAAGATTGAGATGATCGGATTCATTGGTGAGACTATACCCAATTAACTGCTCGATGCGCCGTTCGTGACGATTAGAAACCTCAATCAGACGAGAAACCGCATCTAACATCTGCAAGTGCTTCTCTTGCAAGTCTCTCTGAATTGCCAACATTTGTTCTAGGGTTCGTTGAATTTCTTCAAAGGTCATCGGTTAAATTCCTCTTCTGCATAGCTGCCTTCTTGCACTAGTTGCCCGCTAGGGGACTGTCTTTATCTCTCATTATCTATCCCTAATAAAAATCCAAAATGGGACGGGTCAAAATAGCGCTAACTCCTTGAGATCGTCGATTGGCTCTTGAAAGGAGCAGGAACCAAAAGACCGAAAGAAATGTTGCCTAGCTGCCTCTATTTCTGCAAGGTTCAAATAGCGATCGCGCCACCCAATCCCGTCTTCTGTCAATCGGAACGCTTCAAGGGAGGACTCGTTGAGAACCTCTAGCGCTTCTTGCCGCGTGACTTTCTGCCAATAAGAGAGTGCTGCTAAGATTGCCACATTGAGGAAGCCATGCATCATAGCAGAAGGGCTATCTGGCTCGTAGGTTAAGGGATGTGTACCTGGCAGGGGATGGTGTAAACCTGCTGTTGCTTTAAAGGGCACTTGAGCCTCGGCAAAGGAAACAAGACAATGACTCAGTTGGAACGCGCTGGGAAAGGCATCGGCGATCGGGCCTCCCGTTCGGATTTTAGCCAAGGCACCCGTGTATTGCAGAGAAGCTAGATAGGCTTCTAAATCTGCGTCCAAAGGAATCTCAAAGAATGTCTCAACGCCAGCACACAGATGGGGAAATACGCTTTCAATCTCGGTGGGGGGAAGTGGGGGAAATTCCAGGGCTGCGATCGCTATTTTGCCACCTTCAGAGATAGATTGCACCCTTTCAAGTTCTGACTCTAACTCTCCTGAAAGAAGAATGCTGAGCGACCATTGTTTTAAAGGAAACCTGGGCAGGAATTCTTCAAACTCGTTTAATCGGGACGCTGGTAGGACGAAACGACTTAGCATCCAACGCTGGGAAGTCATCTGGTCTTGGGCATAATTTGCCATTGCTTCGTACATACCAAGCTTGGCCGGCGGGAAAAGTCCAGCGTAGTCAATAATTGATGAGAGAAGTGTTTTGATTGATGCGACCATTGGATTTCACTCCCTACTCAAACTCCGGTGCCCAAATGCTAGCCACTGCCAGTTCCCACTCAGGAAGCAACTCAGGCACCATCAATACATCTCCGTCTTGTAAGACCTCTGGATTTTCTATTCCAGGGCGATAGACCTCCATTGTTCTGGTTCGAGGATCGACCAACACCCCGACTTGAGTGCCCAATCTCAGAAACTCCCGAATTTTGTCTCGCAGTTTTTGAAGCGTATCGCTTTTAGATTTGACCTCGAAGATCAAGTCAGGAACGAGTTGGGCATAATTTTCCGTCGTTCGTTTTAACCGTTCTGCTCGAATAAATGAGGCATCAGGCGCACGGACATCTTCATCTGCATTCGGAAGCACAAATCCGGCACTCGAAGCAGCAACGCGCCCTAATTTACGAGGTCTGACCCAGTTACGCAACTGAGCGACAATTTCTGCGGCAACTTCATCTGACTCCAATCCAGACGGACTCATAATAATGACTTCCCCACCCACCAATTCCATCCGATAATCGGGATTTTGAGCTTGCAGTTTTTCGAGATCTTTAATCGTTAAACCAGACATGGCAACTCCAAGAAAGTCTGGGTCTACACTATCTATTCTCGCGTGCCAATCGAACATCTGTACGATGAATTGAGAAAGGCGATTGGTTGTCGCAAATAATTACTGTACGCCTACGGTTCTACCACCAGAACCAAAGACAAGAGGAATATCGCTCGTTTGTGGTTCCCAACCGACATCGAATCCTGCTGTCCAAGCTTGTTTTCTAGCGGCGCGGAAAGCGGGAAAACTATCGGGTCTGACAATAAAAGCTAAATAATCGGTTTGAGAATTTAGTTTGCTTAAAACTTGGCTAAATTCTGAGTTTTTTTGCGCTAATTCTTTAATTGATTCGCCTACATTTGACGATCTAGGTTCGTACATGACAGCATTTAAGTCAACAAAGGTGACGGTGTAATTATCTGTCTGTCCTTTAAAGCTTTTTAATTTCGCGAGCATTTGCTTTCTGCAAGTTTCGTATTCTTCTATTTTGTCAACATAATATTGATAGAGTGCTATGTCTATATTCTCAGGAATTTTTGGGCGATCGCACTCTGGTAAAGATGCCACTAATAAGGCGATTTGGCGCTCAATCGCGTCATCATTTATATAGGTGACTCTATTGCCACGAATCTCAAAGAAATAGGGTTTTTTATAAGTTTTAGAAACTAAAGGAGTCCGAATTAAGCTACTTGCTTGAACTGAAATTAGCGTAATAAATAAACTAATAAACATTAAGACTCCGACCGTGTTGGTCAAAATATCTAGGAAGGAATCTAAGTTTTGGGTGGTATGTGTAGGTTTTCTAGCTCTTTTTCGGTTCATTTTTTACTTGATCGCTTACTTTTCTATTTTCAGTTTCCAATCTTGTTCTATTGGTTCATAACCGATATCAATTCCTTGTTGCTCGATTAAATTTCTGACTTTTTTAAATACTTCAATACCGTCGGGTCGAAGCGCCACGATTAAATATTCGCGATCGCGACGTTTTTTGAGTTCATTTAATAGTTGTTTTAAGGCAGAATTGGATGCTTCTAAATCGTTCGTTGAGACAAATTTTTTATTCGGATAAATAATAATTCCCTCTTTTTTACATTCAATATAGCGAGGAATCTTTCTGTTATTTTTTCCGGTTTCAGTTTCTGTTTTGGCTAAAATCGTCACTTCTCTCTGACTGCTAAAAAGTTGTGTGGTCAGGACAATAATCAAAAGAATTAACGTCCCAATTGTACAAGCAAGAATTGATAAAAAGGGAAATAATTCGATTTCGATGGCTTGACGAGAGTGAGAACGCCGAGGCATGAGTTTAGAGACTCCTTTCGTCTTGATCTACAAAGGTAATAATGCGAGGCTTACTTAATTTTTCTAAGGCGGGTTTAAGCTGGATTAATCCTTCTCGTACTTCTTGGAGTGCCTGATTTAAATATTGGGTTTTTTCTAAAGAGGCTAAAATTTCTTCAATACTTTGTTGAAGTTTGGCAATTTCTGTTATTTTAATGGTGGCTTTTTCTAGGTAAGCAATGCGATTGGCTAGAACTTGGGAGGCGCGATCGAGTTGCTCGCTAATTTTTTCTGTTTGATTGACGAACCCCTTGGCAATGTCTAGATGAGTTGCCTTAACTACCTCAACAATTCCCTGAATTTCATTAACGATTTCTTGATTGCTTAATTGTTGTTTTTCTAGGGCATTTGTATAGGCTTGTCTGTCTTCAAGCGTCAGGCGATCGAGTTGCAGTGTCATTTGATTGACTTGTTCGATCTGTTTCATAAAAATTGAACTGGCTTTTTGCAGTTTACTCACTTCGCTGATAAAGTTTTGAGCGAGGGTTGTTGCTGCTTGTTCTGCATATTCGCGTGCCGGTTGCACTAAAGCTTCAGAGGGAGGCAAATGTTCTTTAATTGCTTTATTAATTGCCCTATCTAGAGCCTTTTCATCCAGATCCGTTTTTTCTTTAAATCGCGGTAGAAGTTGGTCGTTAATATAAATATCAATGCCTAAGAGCAATCGATTTTCAAAACGTTCGATTAGCACCAAAGGAATCATGACTAAAACGCTGAGTAATAAGGCTAGCAGGGTGGTATCAAAAGCCACGGCCAAACCGTTAGTAACTGTTCCAATTCCTTCTTTAATTTGCTCGATGTCTGCTGCTTTTTCTAGAAGGCCAGAAAAGCCGTTAACTGCCTCACTGATACCGACAACAGTTCCAATAAATCCTAATAGGGGAATAGCCCAGATCAGAATTCGAGGAAAAGTATAGGAAGATTCTGAAGCACTGAGGTAAAAAGATGAATCGTCTAAGGCTAATTCTGCGGCAGATTTTCGATTTCCTGATTGAATATAAGCGGCAATAACTCGGCTACAACGAATAGTAATCAGGTAATTATCTTGGGCTAAATTTTTTTGAATATAAACGATTTCTTTAGCAGTGGGGTTTTCAAACAGAATCGTTTCAGGAATTCCAAATCGCTTTAAGGCTCTAAATTCTTTTTGGAGTTTGGTAAATTTGATTAAATTGAGGGCAGCAACAATACTAGCAAAATAGATGGCAAGAGGTTGAGTGTAACCTCGGTCGTATAATAAGATGCCTATAAAAGAGGTTCTGATAGGAAGTATGCTGAGATAAATTAAGAGTGTTATGATAAAAGCAATTCCGAAAATAGTCAATAAATTAACGTCTAACTTTTTTCTTTCAAAATCTCCTGTTGTACTAATAAATTGTCTTTGCATGACATTAATTATTAACCCCAAAAGTGAATTAAGGATAAGTCTAACCCACTCGATCGCAAAAGTTAAGCTATCGTAGCGGCATGATAATACTATGCTCGTGCAAGATGGGAAAAGTCACGGTAAAGGTGCTTCCCTTTCCAGGTTGGGAATAGACGGAAATGCTACCCCCCATTCCTTCAACCAGCGTTTTGACAATTGAGAGTCCTAACCCCGTCCCCCCCGTCGTCCGACTGCGGGCTTCATCAACGCGATAGAAACGTTCAAAAATACGGGCTTGTTGTGGCAGAGGAATGCCAATCCCGTGATCGCACACTTGTATGATAGCTCGATCCTTTTGGCGATCTACTTTGACAGCAATGGGATCGCGATCGCAATACTTGACGGCATTGTCGATCAGATTGAGCAAAATTTGTCTGAGACGATGGGGATCGGCTTTAATCGTAATTGAACTCGCCGAGGATTCAAACTGGATCGAGCGATCGCTGTATTTTCTGGCCATTCCCACTACATCATCGAGAAAGCGATCGAGGACGACAGGTTCAAGCTGAAAGTGCATCCTGCCGCTATCTACCCTTGCCAAATCGAGTAAATCTTGCAGCAATTGAATCGTGCGATCAGCTTCAGAAGCAGCAATTTCTAAGGCTTCTCGTTGGGGTGGTGTCAGATTGTTTCCTCGACGCAGGATACTTTGCAAATAGCCAGAGACAATGGTTAACGGCGTGCGTAATTCGTGGGAAACATTACTAGCTAACTGTCCTTGATGTTCCCAAGCTTGGGAAAGGCGCATTAACATTTCTTCAAACATCCGGATCAGTTCCCTCACTTCCGTGGGAGGATTTTTGAGAGACAGTCGTGCTTCTCCTAAGCGATCCGCAGAAATCTCTGCCGTCAATTGACTAATCTCTTGTAAAGGTTGCAGCGATCGCCTCACGTACCAGGCTATTGCCCCCGTCATCAACCCAATCGATACCAGACTGGCAATCGTCAAATTTCTCAGCAAACTCAAAAACATGGCGTGATCGCCCGTGATATCCTGCGCGATGTAAACTTGACCGAGATTGACATTTTTAACCACCAGGGAATTCTGGCATAGCAACCAAAAGCGTCCTTGGACTTCTTTTAATTCGGGTGCAGGTGGCAGATTCGTTAGAGAGAGCAATGTTTGTTTGCTGCTGCCAATTTTCATCAGGGACGATTTGGCGATTGTCTGTCCTTGAGGATTTTTGACCCATAGCAACGTATTATTGGTAGTCAGATTATCAATGGCTTTTTGTACCCCTGTTTCTAGAGAAACCATATCGCTGTAAATTTTGACATCGTGGGGAAAGCGATCGCCAATATATTTAATGTTCTGCTTGTGAGTCGCAATCAGCATAAACTGCATACTCATACTCATCCAAATAACGATGCCTCCTAGCCCCAAGGCCGACACTGCCGCCACGCCTACTGTTAGGCGTATTCGTAAAGAAGCGGGATCGAGTTTCTGCCCAACTTGGCGAATTGCTTTAAACATACGGCTAGGCAAGTGCATGAGTTAAAGACAAACGCGAAATGCTCAAGATATCTTCGCTCTCCATCGATCAGTATGCTCAGAAAATATGAAAATTTAGCAATCGCTACCTGAGTTTTTGCTGAAAAAAAAAGACATTGCAATTATGGGGTTTGAGTTGGATACTGTTGGCGAACTTAAGAAAAGAGGTCAGTATTAAAATTACAGTTCCGAATAACGCTGGCGAATTTCCTGAATCGAAAATAGCGCTTGAAACTTGAGTCCCTGGGACTGATAAAATTCTGTGCCGCCTTGCTCTCTATCGACTAGCGCGATAATTTGCTCAACCGCATAACCTGCCGCCCTCAACCGTTCTACCGCTAGCATCGCCGATTTGCCCGTCGTCACCACATCTTCTAAAACCACTACCTTTGCGCCAGCCGTCAGACTTGGCCCTTCAAGATAAGCTTGTGTTCCGTGTCCTTTAGCTTCTTTGCGAACGATCAGCGCGGGAATCGGTCGATTTTCATAAGCTGATACCACGCTCACGGCAGTTACAATCGGATCGGCACCTAGCGTTAAACCGGCAACTGCTTGCGAGTCTTCTGGCAACAGAGAGAGTAAGAGACGACCAACCGCTAACGCGCCCTCTGCTGTAAGCGTTACTTGTTTGCCATTGATGTAATAGGGACTGCGCTGTCCAGAAGAAAGGAGAAAATCACCTTCTTTGTAGGCTAAACGCACAAATAAATCTAACAGATACTGACGTAACGAAGCCAGATCGACAGTAGCCGCCAAAAGATTGGTTGGAGAATCAGTTTTCATTGCTAGAAATGTAGGGCAAACTTGAATAAGGCAACTTTTGTTACCTGAGACTTCAGTTAAAATTAAGCAAGATTAGCTCACTTTGTAGGAAGTTAATTCGGCTTAATCATTTAAACACAATTTTTGCGCGATCGAGACGTTTGTTCTATTAAGTATGCTCTTTGTGAGGAGTCATTGATGATGTCTAAAACGGTTTGGAAATCTTGTTTTCTTATCCTAGCGGCTTTGGGTATGCCGATACTCGTGCCGTCGTTAGCCAACGCAGGCGAAGAGATCGAGTCAGCGTCAACTGTTGAGAATTCTGTAGCAGATAACGAACTGAGTCCTTACGCCTACGAAGATCGAGAGAATTTCTTGGCACAAGTGACCAGTATTTCTCAGTTTAGAGATGTTTCTCCGAGAGTATGGTCTTTTGAGGCATTACAGAGCTTAGTAGAAAACTATGGCTGTATTGCAGGATATCCTGATGGTAGCTACCGAGGCGATCGCGCTTTAACCCGTTATGAATTTGCTGCTGGAATGAATGCTTGTTTAGAAGCCGTTGAACGTCGAGTTTTAGCCACCAAAGCGACAGCGCCAGAAAGCACCCCACCGGAAACTGCTCGTTTCCCCGAATCCGTAGCAGAAGTCATCGATCGCGCTTTCTTTCACAATATGGATTCATTTTACGGAAGCACCGATCTTTTAGATCAAATCAATACCCAATTAGGAATTATTCCTTTTGTCGTTCCGGCTGCTTTCCCAGAAAATCAAATTACTAGAGACGCAGAATTAGTACACGCAATTTCTCAAGATGCCCTAAGACAGCAATCGTCTCAACCTCCAGTCAGGACGCGGGATCTGCCCAATCCTTTTAACACCTCACTGCGAGAAAATCCTGCCTATATCCGTCCAGCTAGACTTGATGGCAGTCGAGAAGTCATTATCGAATCCCGTTGACGAAGAGCAAGGAGAGGGGGAGTGTGGGACAGTTACCAGTTACCAGTTATCAGTTATCAGTTATCAGTTATCAGAGGGCAGAGGGCAAATGGCAAATGGCAGAGGGCAGTTATCAGTTATCAGTTATCAGTTATCAGTGTTAGTAGTTCAGG
>CAYTUO010000144.1:0-9973 GCA_964441015.1 uncultured Pleurocapsa sp. | reverse complement strand
TTCCCGATTTTTCTCCAGCCCCTGGATGAATCTTAAAAACATACCCTTGAAAGGCAGAGGGAGCAGAGGGAGCAGGGGAGCAGAGGGAGCAGAGGGAGCAGAGGAGCAGGGGGGAAAATAATTACGAATTACGAATTACGAATTACGAATTACGAATTACGAATTACCAGTCGCCAGTCACCAGTCACCAGTCACTGATAACTGATAACTGATAACTGTTAACTGTTAGCTTGGGGATTATTGACTTGAGAATGTCTTATGTTTGCGACTCCTACTCGCCAAAAGGCACTATTGCCCCTTGTTTTGTTAGTAGGTGCTGCTAGTCTTGGAACGACGATGGCATTGCATCTTGCACCTGGATTAGTCGGACAGACAGTATTTTTATTGTGCAAAATCTGGATGTTGGGGCTGCCGCTTGTCTGGTATGTTTGGATTGATCGCGGCAAGATTTGTCTCTCCCTACCGAAGCGAGGCGAGTTATTCGCAGGAACCGTCTTGGGATTGTTAATGCTGGGTATGATTTTAGGAGCTTATTGGCTTTTTGGGCAGCAATGGATCGATCCCATCAGTGTCAGAACGAGGGCGCAACAAGTCGGTATTAGCAGTCCAACGATTTATTTGATGGGTGCAGCCTATTTTACCCTGATTAACTCGCTGATTGAAGAGTATGTCTGGCGTTGGTTCGTCTCTAGCAAGTGTGAAATCCTGGTCACAGGAATAGGAGCAATCTTGCTAGCAGCGCTGCTGTTTACCCTGCATCACATTATAGGTTTAGCTGCTTATACTGGCTGGCGCGTGGTATTGCTAGGATCGTTTGGCGTGTTTGTCGGCGGGGCAATTTGGTCGTGGTGTTATCTCACTTATCGTTCGATTTGGTCAAGTTGGATGAGTCATTTGCTTGCCGATTTGGCGATCGCGATCGTCGGTTGGCAACTTCTGTTCGGATAATTCAGCCCTATAATCTAGATGCTGACGTGCTGGAGAGAAGTGCTAGATGGGTTTTGATTTACTCAAAGAAATGGAAAAGCGGCGGGGAGAAAATTACCGCTTGCACCGCGAATATCTCAATGCTCAGTTAGTTAGAGTTCTCAATACAATTGGTTACGATCGCTTTTACGAACGGGGCGAGGGCGCTTATCTGATCGATCGCTCTGGAAAGCGCTATTTAGATTTTCTCTCTGGTTTTGGGGTATTTGCCCTTGGACGCAGCCATCCGGTCGTTAAAAAGGCTTTAGCTGATATTTTAGAGGCCGATCTTCCGGCTTTAGTTCAATTAGATTGCGCCCTGCTTCCTGGAATGCTAGCTGAGGCGTTGTTGGCGAAGGTTCCTGCTTCAATCAATCGCTGTTTTTTTGTCAATAGCGGTACAGAAGCGATCGAAGCAGCTATCAAGTTTACTCGCTATGCCACGGGGCGATCGCGCCTTCTTTATTGCGACCATAGTTATCATGGGTTAACTTACGGTTCCCTGTCCCTAAATGGCGGCAATGAGTTTCGTCAGGGATTTGAACCGCTTTTACCAGATTGCGATGTCGTTCCTTTTGGGGATATCGATGCACTCGCTAAATCCCTTGCCCCAGGAAACGTTGCTGCTTTCTTTTTTGAACCCATTCAAGGAAAAGGGGTTAATCTGCCGCCAGATAACTATTTTGCCGAGGCACAACGGTTGTGTCGCCAATACGATACCCTGATGGTTGCCGATGAGGTACAGACAGGGTTGGGACGTACTGGGAAGTTTTTTGCGTTTGAACATTGGGGGATCGAACCCGATCTGATTGCGATCGCTAAAGCTTTATCTGGGGGGTATGTTCCGGTTGGTGCGGTTCTCTGTCGGGGGGAAATTTTTGGCAAAGTGTTCCATCGCATGGATCGCGCTTTGGTTCACGGTTCTACCTTTGGGAAAAATCCCCTGGCAATGGCGGCGGGCCTGGCGACACTTCACGTCTTAGAGGAAGAAAAGCTGATCGAAAATGCGGCGCGAATGGGAGAAGCTTTTATGAAAGCACTGCAACCTCTGACTGAGAAGTATGAATGTTTTGCTGAGGTACGGGGAAAGGGATTGATGATCGCTTTAGAATTTTGTGCGCCGCGATCGCTTCAACTTAAGTTAGGCTGGACAATGTTAGAAACGGCACAGAAAGGTCTTTTCAGTCAGCTTATTACCGTTCCTCTCTTTCAGCGCCATCGCCTTCTCACGCAGGTAGCAGGAAACAATATGAATGTCATCAAAATCCTCCCGCCACTCATTATTACCGAGGAAGAAGTCAATACTTTTGTTGGTGCCTTTGAGGATGTTTTAGCAGACTGCCATCGCTATCCTGGGACGATTTGGGATTTTGGCAGTACCCTAGTCAAACAAGCACTGAAAAGGACTTAAATACCTGCTACGGGACGACAATACGCCACTCGTGAAGCTCGAATTCAACGCAACCATTTTGAATCAGGGGATCTCGTGCCACAATAGTCTTTGCTTCTTCTAGCGAAGCTGCCTCAAACAGTAGCATTCCCCCGCCAAAGTCTTCCCAGTATCCTGTCTGCGCTTTGTGTCCTTTAGCAATTAAATCGCGAACGAAAGCTTTATGAGCGGAAACGTAGCGATCGAAGGTTGTCCTATCAACAATTCCTCTTTCAATTTTGACAAACCAGGGCATTATAACAACTCACAATAAATTACAGTTTAAAACATAATTTAAAATTTAAAATCTAAAATTCTATGAATCAATCTAAACGCCGTTTTTTTATTGCCCTATTACCTCCCCATGAAGTACAACAATTTGTCCAAAAAATCCAGCATTACTTTGCAGAAGTTTACAGCAGTCGTGCTGCGCTCAGATCGCCACCTCATATAACTTTACAACCTCCTTTTGAGTGGGAACTAGAAGATTTACCAAAATTAGCAGAAAAATTAAGCGAATTTTCTCAATTGTATGTCCCAATTCCCATGATTCTTGATGGATTTGCGGCATTTAAGCCTCGCGTCATTTTTGTTAATGTTCTAAAAACTCCAGAACTTTTAGCGGTTCAAAAAGCATTAATGGAACATCTTGAGACATCATTAGAACTGGTTAATGAGGTTTCTAAAAATCGTCCTTTTGCTCCTCATTTAACCGTTGCTTTTCGCGATCTAACTAAACCAAATTTTTATAAGTCTTGGGACGAATTTAAACAACAGCAGTTACATTTTGAATTTCTTGTGCCTCAACTAACTCTTTTAATTCACAATGGAAAATTTTGGGAGATTTATCAAGAATTTCTCTTTAACTCATCACTAAAAACTAAGAACTAATGACTAATAACTACTTCGCCACAGTGGCTCGTGGATTAGAAGAGATTGCCGCAAAAGAATTAGAAAATCTAGGTGCGATCGATGTTCGTCCCGACTTTACTGGCGTGCATTTTCAAGGAGATAAAGCGTTACTGTACAAAGTGAATCTTTGGTCTAGAGTAATCTTTCGTGTCTTAATGCCAATTGATGAGATAAAAAGTTATAACGCTCAACAACTATACAACAACGCATACAACATTAATTGGGAAGAATACCTACAACCTGAGAATACTTTTGCTGTTACCTGTACGGGAGGGAATAAAAATCTCAATCATACTCACTTTAGTGCGCTTCAGATTAAAAATGCCATTGTCGATCGCCAGCGCAAAAAAACAGGACAGCGTTCTAATATTAATGTCGAGAATCCTGACCTATTAATTAACGCT
Source organism: uncultured Pleurocapsa sp. (assembly GCA_964441015.1). Classification (GTDB taxonomy): domain Bacteria; phylum Cyanobacteriota; class Cyanobacteriia; order Cyanobacteriales; family Microcystaceae; genus Hydrococcus. The sequence goes on along the minus strand of CAYTUO010000144.1, from coordinate 6,262 downwards.
CACATTCATGGCGATCACTGTATTTTAAGTTTAGATAGTTCGGGAGCAAGTTTACATCGTCGCGGTTATCGTCCAGCAATAGGATTAGCTCCTTTAAAAGAAACTTTAGCAAATGCTCTATTAGAAATCGCGGAATGGAAACCTAATATTCCTTTTTTAGATCCTTTATGTGGTTCGGGAACTCTACCAATTGAGGCAGCTTTAAAAAGTTTAAATATTGCCCCAGGATTGTATCAAAAACAATTCGGATTTCAGCGTTGGCAAGATTTCGATCGCACCCTCTGGCAACAACTCATTACCGAAGCAAAAGAGAAGCAACTATCCGAATTATCGGCACCCATTTTTGGCAGCGATCGCGACCTTGATATTCTAGAACAAGCTCGTATTAATGCTCAATTTTGTGGGGTAGACAAACATATTCAATTAACCCAAAAAGAATTGTCTCAAATTGAGTCTCCAACAAATAGCGGACTTATTATTTGTAATCCTCCTTATGGAAAACGCATTGGAGATGTTGCAGAATTAGGAGACTTTTACAAATTGCTTGGCGATGTCTTCAAACAGCGCTTCAAAGGATGGACGGCATATGTTTTGACAGGTAATAAAGAATTAGCCAAACAAATCGGATTGAGAGCATCTCGTCGCATCCCTATTTATAATGGCTCCTTACCCTGTACCCTACTGAAATATGAACTATATTAAGCAATTCAAAGGACAGTTTTAATAGACTATAAAGATTTAGTGAAGAAGCTAAATAACGTGCTTAGATTATCTGAGAGCCGTCTGTTACCGAGATTCACGCTCTTACTCGTATTTATATTTAAGTATCGTTTTGTAATTTTTTGATAAAGTTGAACCTTCCTAAGTATTATTGCTCTGGGCACTCAAGGAATCAAACCGCTAGCATCAAAATGATTATCAAAAAGCCAATTTACAGTCGTTATTTAAATCCAGTGACAGATAGGATAAAAGACCCCTGGCTAGCAGTAAACTTCTCTATGTTTTTCCCAGGTATCGGACAGTTTTATGCTGGACAACCGCTCAAAGGGACAATATTTTTTATCAGTCAAATAGGATTGATCGCGATCGCGCTTTTATCGATCTTCTCACCCAATGGAAATACGATTACAGGTTTAATTGAACTGGGTATTGCCGCAATTTTTTATTTAATTAATCTTTTAGATGCTCATCTTTGCGTTTACCGTCAGCGACATGACCCAACCTTAGAAAAAATCCCCCGCAAGCAGAAAAATCCCTGGTTTGCTGTCTGCGTCTCTCGCGTCTTACCAGGTTTGGGGCAACTATACAGCGACCAATCGGTCATCGGCCTTTTATTTCTGGCAACTACACTATTTTTACTCAAGCTAGATGACTATTTCTCATCGCTGCTAATTTTCCCGCCACTTCTGGCTGCTGCTGCTACTTACCATAGCTATATCACCTTTCCCCAACGAAAAACACCTTTATCTCGTTCGCTAGTCGCAGTGATGGCGGGATTAATCTTTTTTGGCGGATTGATTTGGAGTTATCTTCCCCCTTGGCTGAATCAACAACTGTTCGTCATTCCCAGCGAGTCAATGCAGCCAACCTTACAAGTCGGCGATCGCATTCTTGTCGATCCATTTGACGGCGACCTACCGAAAACAGGAGATATAGTTGTCTTTAAACCCTCTGAAACGATTAAAGAGAGCGATCGGGATGCAGCACAATCAGAAAACGTCTACTATGTCAAGCGATTAATTGCCAAACCAGGAGAAACCGTTCGCATCGATAATGGCATGGTTTATATTAACGGGCAACCTTTAAAAGAAGACTATATTGCCGCACCTCCTAGTTATCAATGGGGCCCAAAAATCGTACCCGCCAACTCCTATTTCATGCTAGGCGACAACCGTAACGACAGTTTTGACTCTCATTTTTGGGGATTTCTACCAAAAGAATATCTATTTGGTAAAGCCTACAAAATTTATTGGCCGCCAGGTAGAATAAAATCTCTGCTCAAATGAGGGACAGTTATCAGTGATTGGTGACTGGTGACTGGTGATTGGTGACTGGTGACCGGTGACTAGGAAATTGAGATAATCTAATCTCTAGATCTCCCAATCACTAATCACTAATCACCAATCACTAATCACCAATCACTGATAACTGATAACTGATAACTGCTTCCCCCCATTCTCCATGACTCCTGAAGCTCTACAATTTTTGCTTGAATCTGTTGCTCAGGGAAAAATTAGCCCTCAATCTGCCCTAGAGAAGCTCAAATACCTAAGTTTTGAGCCAATCGAAGACTTTGCCAAAATTGATCGCCATCGACACCTAAGAACGGGTTTTCCAGAAGTCATTTGGGGCCCTGGCAAAACCCCCGCTCAGATTGCTCAGATTATGATAGCAATGAGTCAGGGGTCTTCTGTAGTAATGGCTACCCGTATAGAACCAGACGTAGCCGAACAACTTGAAGAACAAGTGCCAGGTTTAATTTACTATCCAGTCGCGCGAATTTGCGCCCTCAAAACGGCTGAACCTACTATTCAATATTCTGGAGTCATTTCTATTCTCACTGCGGGAACGGCGGATTTACCCGTTGCTGAAGAAGCTTCTGTGACGGCGCAACTGTGCGGTTTTCAAGTACAGCGCTTGTGGGATGTTGGCGTAGCAGGAATTCACCGTTTATTGAGCCATCGTCAGATCATCGATCAAGCAGATGTTTTGATTGTTGTTGCGGGAATGGAGGGAGCCTTACCTAGCGTAGTTGCAGGGATGGCAGATTGTCCTGTTATTGCGGTTCCTACCAGTGTAGGTTATGGAGCAAGTTTTGGCGGAATTGCACCTCTGTTAACCATGCTCAACTCCTGTGCGACTGGCATTGGAGTAGTGAATATTGATAATGGCTTTGGCGCAGCAATTCTCGCGGGGCAAATTCTTCGGACTGCTAATAAGTTTCTCGGCAAGAGAGAGTAGGATTTTTGGTCAACCTTACTTCAGAAAATTTAGGTCTCTGCTTGCCTTCTCTCCAACTTTTCCCTGGTCGAATCCACCCGATTGATGACCGAAGTCTCTGAATTGGCATGGATTTCTAGCTCTGAGGTCTCCTCTGTCGGCAAATTTGAGAGGGAATCATCCGTTTTCGTGACGGAGCGCACGACTGTCAAAGCCTCTTTAATCATCACTGCCGTTGGAACCGCTACAATCACGCCCAATAAACCACCAACTCTTGCCCCAGTTAAGAGAGCTAGTAACACCCAAAAAGGGTTCAACCCTGTTACGCTTCCCAACACTCTAGGAGCAATTCCGTTTTCAACAATTTGTTGGACGATAACAGCAACAGCAAGCAATTGAAGGGCTGAGCCAATGTTTTGCAGTGCAACTAAGAGGGTAACTAAGGCAATTCCCACGGAACCGCCAAAGGGAACGAGTGCCATTAGACCGATGGTTAAGCCAAACAGCAGACCAAAGGGGATTTTTAGCAAGAGAAAGCTAGAAACTAGCCCTGAAGCCATGCAAGTTGCACTCACGATCTGCGCGAGGAAATAGTTTTGGAAGCTCAACCGCAGGGTCTCAGAAAACGGCTTCTGGATGCCTTTGGGGAGCCATTCGATTAAGCTCCTCCAGATATCGTGACTGTGCAGGAGTAAATAAAACGTTAAGATAACGGTCAAAAGAACGTCGAGCAATCTAACGACCGTAAAAACTGTCAAATTTAGGGCTAGATTCAGGGCTTTTCCAGCAAGACTCTGTAGCTGTCCTCCCAGTCGGCTATTAATTTGAACAATAAGACCGTCGAAGCTGATGGGTAAACCCAGTGCTTCAACCCTCTCGTCTAGCATCATTAATTGATGCTGTCCTGATTCGAGCCATTCAGGTAAACGAGCAACAAGCTGTTGTGCCTGGACGAAGGCGAGTGGGACTAAGGTTAAGCCTAACCCCAAGATAATCAACAAAGTGACCAGAAAAACGAAAATAGCAGCCTGTCCTCGATTTAATCCCTTGCTTTCTAACCAGTTCGCAGGATAGCTCAATAAAAAAGCTAGTACAGAGGCTATTAAAACGATAACGATGAGAGATTGAAAGTAACCAAAAATGGCGGAGAGCGCGCGTGCGTTCAAGACGATTAAGGGGGCCGCTAGAGCGATCGCCAGAAGGCGCGACAAGGGATTGAGAGAATCCCACCACTTCTGTAGCCAGTTACGCTGAGGCTTAGATGAGCCAGAATCGACCATGAAACCTTCTGAAAGGTAGAGCTTTTCTATTAGTTATTCTGACAGAAAACGTTTGTGAACCGACGCAAGCCACGAGGCTCGTAAATTCAGTGGTTAGGCTTTTCTGTTTTTCCTTGGGAAGTTTGTTACAAATGTTAATTCATCAGGGGAACAACAATCGATACAATGCTTAATCTCTAGGGATTTTTACAAAGTCATCATGGATGACCGATGACTTCTTTACTCATGGCTCAGATAACACTTAACCTCGTTCAAGGCTCGATCGCGTTTAGCTTTACCCCCGAAGCGGCTAGGGGACTGAAAAAGGAAATTGACCAATTGATGCAAAGTCTCAAAGCGATCGCGGCTAATGTGTCTGGTGGCGGCAGACCAACTCCACAAAAGTCAATGGAATATCGTTACACGGGAGATGTTTTTTTAGAAGTTTTCTGCAATCCCAATATTTATCCTAGTCCCTTTGCGGCTAAAGTGTTATTAACGGTTCGGGACGATCGCATTCGGCTAACGACTGAAGCAGAACTGACTCGGATAATTGAAGATATCGATGGCTATTTAGAGAAAGTAGGATAAAACAGATTTTTAAGCGATTTTTTCTTTAGGAATTGCCTATTTTCAATCGCTTTCCCAGGTTTCTTTGCTTAACAAGTCACCGATGTGATCGCGCAGCAAATAATCGCACCTCTCTAACTCGCATTCAACACCCACCCATTCGCGAGCCGGAATATATTGACATAGGGTGTATATAGGTTGCTTGCGGCTAATTATCCCTTTTTCTACTAGTTGACGCGCCTCCTCTTTAATCACCTCAATGGTATAACGAGTGTCGTTAGCGCTAGATAGTGTATTAAGACTCATAAAAAACTCGCTATTGGTTAAATAGGGGTTAAAGTTTATAGTAATCGAATTCGGGTACAGAAAAAGATTTTCCTGCCGTATCTATAGTTACATTTTTTGGAGAAATTTTAATAAAAATTACAAAACTTATGTTTTCTATAGAAAACAATTTAAGCCCTAGTCGTCTTGGCTAGGGCTTTCTTAAGGGTTATCAAAGCTTTTATTGATTTAGGGTTGTATTAAGGTGTTCGACAAGGATCTACAGGTAGGATGTTATTCGCTAGTTGAGTTCGTCTGCGGAATTAATCATTGTCCCAGACTTCGGATGCAATCAAATCGCCGATGCGATCGCGTAATAAATAGTCACATCTATCTAGTTCGCATTCAATGCATACCCACTCGCGAGCAGGGATATACTGGCACAGAGTATAAATTGGTTGCTGACGGCTGATGACTCCCTTCTCTACGAGATGACGGGCTTCGTCTTTAAGCGTCTCGATAGAATAGTGACTTGGAGCAGCAGGTGATAGGGTGTTGGTACTCATAGGAGTTTTTACGCATAACAGGATAAGGCATATGACTAATATAGTCTAATTTCTAGAAAGAGGGAAACGAATCTTTGCTGTATATTCCATTACATTTTATTATAATTTTCTCAAATGAAGGCGGCAGATCCCTGTCAAAACCGAGGAAATACAAGCCAAAAAAAGATTTGACAAAAGTCATGATATTTTGACAAAAAAGTTGCCGCTACTGACAAGAGCGTCTATACTCTCTTAACTGCTAACCCATTAGCGAGCGGTAATAGTCAAGGTGATCGAAATCTATTCTTCATTGCTCAAAGACTTGTAAAATACTAGCGATCGCTTAATGTTGGTGTAGCCAATCCTTTGAGAAAAAATATAGAAGTTGTTTGAAATCTCCCATTGACCAGCGAACGATAGCTGCCGTTATCCATAAAAATAGATTACTATAAGACTTAAGGTTTAATGGGTAATTCTATCTCGCGACTTATTTTCTCAGCTTCGCCTTAAGGTTTGAAAACAAAGGCGATCGCCAGATGGTTTTTGTCACAGTACTTTGTCGCAGTTGCGATCGACTGAAGTCTCAAGCTTACGATTGAATCAATAAAGAGGGAGGTTTCTGTGGCTCTGTACGCCGATCTACATCGTCATTTGGGGGGATCTGTCGTTCCGCGCATTCTCTGG
>CAYTUO010000143.1:0-10043 GCA_964441015.1 uncultured Pleurocapsa sp. | reverse complement strand
AAGTGGGACAATTCCTGCTGATTTTGCCAGTTATCCCCACGTTGTAGGGGCGGGCCCTCTTTTATTACAAAATGGTCGAGTCGTCCTCAATGCTGCCTCAGAACAATTTAGTAAAGGTTTCCAGCAGCAGATGGCTTCTCGAAGCGCGATCGCGACAACCAATCGAGGCACAATTCTGATTACAGCCATTCACAACCGCGTGGGCGGACGAGGGGCAACCCTCACAGAATTGGCTCAAATTCTGCAAAAACTAGGGGCAGTCGATGCCCTCAATCTAGACGGCGGAAGTTCGACATCTTTATCGCTAGGAGGACAACTGATCGATCGCTCTCCCGTTACTGCCGCCCGCGTTCACAATGGAATCGGGATTTTTGTCTCCCCTTCTCCTTAAATTTTAAGATGCAATTTTATCATTCGGGCAAACTTTCCAGATTCTAGAAACAGAATATTAGACTGCTACTTTAAAATGAAGAGTTGGTAAAGATTGCTCAAATTAGGTATTTTCCCGATGACACTTTTTAAGGCGAATTGCTATCTTATGCTAATGTGATCTTCGATCTGCTCAGTTTTGAGCCAAAGTGCGATCGCCATTATTGAATGGAGTAAAGTATGGTTCAGTCTAAAGAAATGTCCCTAACTGCTGTCGTCACCCAAACAGGAATTGCAGCAACCGAAATCCGTCCTTGGGGATCTTTTACCACCCTCGAAGAAGGCAATGGTTATAAAATTAAACGGATTGAAGTCAATCCCGGACATCGCCTTAGCTTGCAAATGCACCATCATCGCAGCGAACACTGGATCGTTGTTTCCGGTACGGCTAAGGTCGTCTGTGGAGAACAAGAAGAAATTTTAAGTGCCAATCAATCGACCTACGTTCCCCAATGCACGCCCCACCGTCTGGAAAACCCAGGCGTAATCAAATTGATTCTCATCGAAGTCCAAAACGGAGAGTATCTCGGAGAAGACGATATCATTCGCTTCCAAGATGACTACGCCCGCAAGTAGACTGGTAACTGGTTACTGCTAACTGGTCACTGAAAATGCTCCATCTCACTCAAGCTGCTGCCAACGAAATTAGACGCTTGCAAGCGAGTCGCCAAAAGACGGGCAACTATCTTCACATCGGAGTCGAACGGGGCGGCTGTTCTGGTTTTTACTATACTTTAGACTTATGCGAAACTCCCCAAAACGGCGATCGCATCTACGAAAGTCGGGGGATCTCTATCCTCGTTTCTGAGCAAAACTATCCCTATCTCAAGGATCTCAAGCTAGACTTCGCCGAAGATCTCATGGGAGGTAGTTTTCGCTTTCAAAATCCCAATGCCACCGAAACTTGTGGCTGTGCTTTATCTTTTTCTTGTGCTGCATAAAAACTTACATTTTCAGGTAAGTGGTTGACACAACCCGTCCAATGTCGGTAGGATGGAAATTTGTCAACCATTTTCAATTTGTTTGGGAGTTTGTTCTAGCTTTCATCGGTTAACTCATGCCCACTATTCAGCAGCTTATCCGCAGCGAACGAGCTAAAATTCAGAAGAAAACCAAATCTCCGGCGCTCAAACAATGCCCGCAACGTCGAGGCGTTTGTACTAGAGTCTATACGACTACGCCGAAAAAACCTAACTCTGCCTTGAGAAAAGTTGCTAGGGTTCGCCTAACTTCGGGATTTGAAGTAACAGCATACATTCCTGGCATCGGTCATAATTTACAAGAACACTCGGTGGTTCTCATTCGCGGCGGTCGTGTCAAAGACCTGCCAGGTGTCAGATATCATATCGTTCGCGGAACTTTAGATGCGACTGGAGTTAAGGATCGCAAACAAGGTCGTTCCAAATACGGAACCAAGCGTCCTAAGTAGAATCTGTTGGAGACTTTCAACTCGTTAAGCGATTTTTTTCAGAATTTTGGTTTTAAAAAAACTATAGTTACTCGAATTTGCAACTATAGCAACGCTGATCCGAACTGCCGAAGTCTCCCAATCTTCAATCGAGTTGTCTAATTTAAGTCATTAGACGAAATGACTTGTCCTGCCTTGAGTATTCTTGTTAGGTAGCAAGTAGTATCTCCAAGGCACTATTAGTTTGCTTAACTCCCTTAGGAAAATCCAGACATTTCTGACAATATATAAAGGATAAAGAGAAACCATGTCCCGTCGATCCTCAAAAAAAAGACGTGCAGTTCCACCCGATCCCGTTTATAATAGCCGTCTTGTTAACATGACGATTCGTCGTATCATGACAAGCGGTAAGAAGTCACTGGCTTCTAACATACTCTACGACGCACTAAAAACAATAGGAGAGCGGACGGGGAACGATCCCATAGAATTATTTGAGAAAGCCATTAAAAACCTAACTCCGCTAGTAGAAGTCAAGGCGCGTCGCGTTGGAGGTGCCACCTATCAAGTCCCGATGGAAGTCCGTTCTGAAAGAGGAACGGCACTAGCACTACGTTGGCTTGTTAATTTTTCCCGAAACAGAGGCGGCAAGACAATGGCAAGCAAGCTGGCCAATGAGATTATGGATGCTGCCAACGAGACTGGAGGCGCAATTAAAAAGCGAGAAGAGACTCACCGGATGGCAGAGGCGAATAAGGCATTTGCTCATTACAGATATTAAACTTTGCCTAATTTAAATCTCGCCCATTCTCAGTTTGGAGAACGCGCAGTCAGTGCGCTTCTTTTCCTCTGTTGAATAAATTCAACTAAGAAAAGTATAGAATTGTAAATGGTGTAAAAAATCCTAACCCTATTATTAATATTTGCTGGGCAAGACAAAGGAGGTAGCTGTGGCACGTACCATCCCGCTGGAGAGAGTGCGCAATATAGGTATTGCAGCGCATATAGATGCGGGCAAGACAACAACAACTGAACGAATTCTTTACTATACGGGAGTTGCTCACAAATTGGGCGAGGTCCATGAAGGAACTGCTGTTACTGACTGGATGGAACAGGAGCGGGAGCGGGGAATTACCATTACTGCTGCTGCTATCAGTACAAGCTGGAACGACCATCGGATTAATATCATTGATACCCCAGGTCACGTGGACTTTACCATCGAAGTCGAACGCTCTATGCGAGTGTTGGACGGAGTAGTTGCCGTATTCTGTTCAGTGGGAGGTGTCCAGCCCCAATCCGAGACCGTCTGGCGGCAGGCAGATCGCTATAAAGTGCCTCGGATTGCGTTCGTCAACAAAATGGATCGCACTGGGGCAAACTTCTTTAAAGTATACGAGCAGATGCGCGATCGCCTGAGAGCCAATGCCGTACCAATTCAACTCCCAATCGGCAGCGAAAGCGACTTCCGAGGGATTATCGATCTCGTGCAGATGAATGCCAGAATCTACAAGGACGATCTCGGTAAAGAATATGAAGACACTGAGATTCCCGAAGAGATGAAAGAGTTGGCAGAAGAATACCGCACCAAGCTGATCGAAGCAGTAGCCGAGACTGAAGAAGCACTGATCGAGAAATACTTAGAAGGTGAAGAATTAACCCTCGAAGAAATTAAACGAGGGCTGCGCCAAGGCACTATTGCTGGCTCAATTGTGCCGATGCTCTGCGGTTCTGCCTTCAAGAACAAAGGAGTTCAGCTTTTCCTCGATGCAGTCGTCGATTATCTGCCATCTCCTCTAGATGTCGAGGCTATCAAGGGAGTCCTACCAAATGGGACAGAATCAGTGAGAAAGGCTGATGATAATGAACCCTTCTCGGCGCTAGCTTTCAAAATCGCCGCCGATCCTTTTGGACGCTTGACCTTCCTGCGGGTCTACTCTGGAGTCTTGCAAAAAGGCAGTTATGTATACAACTCTACCAAGCAGCAAAAAGAGCGGATTTCTCGCCTAGTCGTACTGAAATCCAACGAACGGATTGAAGTTGAAGCGCTACGAGCGGGCGATTTAGGGGCTGCCATTGGTTTGAAGAATACCATCACGGGGGATACCCTCTGCGATGAGGCAAATCCCATCATTCTGGAGTCTCTCTTCATCCCCGAACCTGTTATCTCGGTGGCAGTGGAGCCAAAGACCAAGGGAGATATGGAAAAGCTGTCCAAAGCTCTTCAGGCATTGTCTGATGAAGATCCCACCTTCCGCGTCAGCGTCGATCCAGAAACCAACCAAACGGTTATTGCCGGAATGGGCGAACTGCACCTGGAAATTCTGGTCGATCGGATGCTGAGAGAGTATAAGGTAGAAGCGAATGTGGGCAAGCCTCAAGTGGCTTACCGAGAAACCGTTCGCAAAGCCAGCAAAGCTGAAGGTAAATGGATCAAACAGAGTGGTGGTAAAGGTCAATACGGTCATGCCGTCATAGAACTAAAGCCAGGAGATCCAGCAAGTGGTTTTGAGTTTGTCTCCAAGATTGTTGGGGGTGCTATTCCGAAGGAATACATTCCGGCGATAGAACAGGGAGTCAAAGAAGCTTGCGAATCGGGAATCCTAGCAGGATATCCACTGATTGATATCAAAGTCACTCTGGTGGACGGTTCATATCACGAGGTAGATTCTAACGAGATGGCATTTAAACTGGCTGGCTCTCAGGCAATTAAAGATGCTGTAATGAAAGCTTCCCCAGTTTTATTAGAGCCAATGATGAAGGTAGAGGTAGAAGTCCCAGAAGATTTCTTGGGAGATGTCATGGGCGATCTCAACTCTCGTCGCGGCAGCATCGAAGGTATGAACTCCGAAGCTGGCTTAGCCAAAGTAACTGCTAAAGTTCCTCTGGCAGAAATGTTTGGCTATGCGACCGATATCCGGTCAAAAACCCAAGGTCGAGGTATCTTCTCGATGGAGTTCAGTCATTACGATGAAGTACCTCGTAACGTCGCTGAGACGATTATTGCGAAAACTAAAGGGAACGCATAACAGCGATCAGTGACCAGTAACCAGCTTTTTCAGTGAACAGTGATTAGTGAACAGTTACTAAACAATTCGGAATCAACTGATAACTGATAACTGATAACTGGTAACTGGTAACTGGTAACTGGTCATTGGTAACTGCTAACTGATAATGTGAAGCGGAATAAAAAAAAGGAACAGATAATTCATGGCACGCGCAAAATTTGAACGGACTAAACCCCACGTTAATATCGGTACTATCGGTCACGTAGACCACGGTAAGACAACTTTAACCGCAGCGATTACGATGACCTTGGCTGCGTTGGGTAAGGCAAAAGCCAGAAAATATGACGAAATTGATGCGGCTCCTGAAGAAAAAGCACGGGGCATTACCATTAATACCGCTCACGTAGAGTACGAAACCGAAGCTCGTCACTACGCCCACGTAGATTGTCCGGGACACGCTGACTACGTGAAGAATATGATTACAGGTGCCGCTCAAATGGACGGAGCTATTCTGGTCGTGTCTGCGGCTGACGGTCCTATGCCTCAAACTCGCGAACACATTCTATTGGCAAAACAGGTAGGCGTGCCCAACCTCGTTGTCTTCTTAAATAAGAAAGACATGGTTGATGACGACGAACTATTAGAACTCGTAGAACTAGAAGTTCGCGAACTTATGAGTCAATATGGTTTCGATGGCGATGAGATTCCTATCGTTGCTGGTTCTGCTCTTAAGGCACTCGAAGCCATGACAGCGAACCCCAAAACTAAAAGAGGGGAAAATGAGTGGGTCGATCAAATCTACAAACTGATGGACGAGGTAGACGCTTATATTCCTACCCCCGAACGGGAGGTAGACAAGCCCTTCCTGATGGCGGTGGAAGATGTATTCTCAATTTCTGGTCGCGGTACAGTTGCTACTGGAAGAATCGAGCGCGGTAAGGTTAAGGTCGGCGAGACGGTTGAACTGGTAGGCATCAAAGCTACTCGCAGCACTACGGTGACTGGGGTAGAAATGTTCCAGAAGACTCTAGACGAAGGTATGGCTGGCGACAACGTTGGTTTGCTCCTTCGCGGTCTGAAGAAGGAAGAAATTGAGCGGGGTATGGTATTAGCTAAACCCGGTTCAATCACTCCTCATACTCAATTTGAGGGAGAGGTTTATGTTCTGACAAAGGAAGAAGGCGGTCGTCATACTCCTTTCTTCAAGAACTATCGTCCTCAGTTTTACGTGCGTACCACTGATGTAACCGGAACCATTAAAGACTACACGGCAGACGATGGCAGCGCAGTAGAAATGGTCATGCCTGGAGATCGCATTAAAATGACGGTTGAACTGATCAACCCGATCGCGATCGAACAAGGGATGCGCTTTGCTATCCGTGAAGGCGGACGCACCATTGGCGCTGGAGTTGTATCTAAAATCCTTAAGTAGAACAATTCACTTAAGCAGTCGGAGCAGATAAGCGACGAAAAGTCAAATAATTTGTCTGCTCCGTTGCTATCTTTAAACGGTTATTTGTCTTAGACACACGAAGGATAAATAACAACCGACAAACAGAACCTTGACAATTAAAGAAAGAAAATGGCAACACTTCAACAACAAAAAATTCGCATTCGTCTGAAAGCTTTCGATCGCCGCCTTCTCGATACCTCTTGTGAAAAGATCGTAGATACGGCCAATAGAACCAACGCAACAGCAATTGGCCCAATTCCTTTACCAACCAAGCGCAAGATTTATTGTGTTTTGCGATCGCCTCACGTAGATAAAGACTCGCGGGAACACTTTGAAACTCGTACTCATCGCAGAATTATTGACATTTATCAGCCTTCTTCTAAAACTATTGATGCTTTAATGAAGCTGGATTTGCCTGCGGGAGTTGATATTGAAGTGAAACTATAATTGAGTGATCAGTAGGGGCAAATTTTGCATTGCCTCTACTAGTATCAGGAGTCAGTAATCAGTAAAATGTTTTTTGTCTCACGCAAAGACGATCCCCCCTACCCCCCAATCCCTCCACCTTCGGCACCTCCCTTAAAAAGGGAGGAAAGGGGGATAAACGCAAAGAAGATCGCAAAGAAACTGACTTTTGCTATAAGTCTAATGTCAAGAAATCTGGATAATAATTAATTAAATGGCTTGATCCTTCGGTTAGAATCGCTACAATTTACATAGAATCCAAGCCAAATAAAAATACTCTAGTGACTTATTTAAAGTGACTATATTATTGGTTAAGGTCAACCAATAGACGACCGTAAAATTGTTTGCTGAAATTTTCGATTAGATGAATTAACTTAGGCTTCCAGATTAATCGCTAACCGTACAAAAGTCATAGGAATTATTAACAATGGATTGCCGCAATATTCAGTTCTGCGCTCAAAAATCAGCCATCGATCTTTACCAGTTACAGAAGTTATTTAAGTTAGCAACATTTTGGGCACGAGAACGAAAAATAGAAGATTTAGAAATCGCAATTAATAATAGCAATCCGGTAGTTAGTGTATGGGATAAAGAGCGAATAATTGGATTTGCCAGAGCTACATCTGATGGTATTTATCGCGCAACAATTTGGGATGTGGTAATTCATCCAGACTACCAAAAATTAGGACTAGGACGCAAATTGGTAGAAACTGTATTGAGTCATCCTTTGGTTAACCGAGTGGAGAGAGTTTACTTGATGACAACTTATCAACAAAAATTCTACGAGCGGATAGGCTTTGAGGAGAATCAAACAACTACGATGGTATTGTATAATTCATCTGATGCTAGTCCTCTGCCAATATCAGAGCAACAACTTCAGCAGGTGCTAGAGGAATCCAACACCGCAATCGTGTAACTTTTTCTGAAACTTCTTCTGGGGACAATTCTAAAATTTTGAGATGTCCTCCCATTGCTTCTAATAGAGTTTGAGCTACCCAGAATTTCATTCCAGGCGACATAGTAATATTTTGGCTCAATGACTTAATTTCTTCTCTTGTTGCTGCTGATATTGATATTTTTTCGCTGGTTTGTTGCAGTAAATCGCTTGGTTCCTTCCAAATATTGACAGGACAATCAATATCAATACAACCTTTAGTTTCTTGAGAAGATAGCTCAATAAAAGCAGAAATCCGAATCTTCCCATCTTTTAAATAGCTCACGTTCGTATCTACTAGGTTGATCAATACCTGTAAGAAACGTTGGTAGTCTGCCATGACGAAAAAATCTGATGGTGGAGATAGAATCTCTAACGTAAGTCTCCGATTCTTGGCTTGAAGATTCGTTAACTGATTTAACTCTGAAAAAATTTGAGTTAATTGAACGGGTCGAATTTCTAAGGCGATCGCGCCATAATCTATCTTAGAAACTGCAATTAAATCATCTAGAAGCTTGATTAACTTTTGAGTCGCTTCAAAAGACTGCACCAAAAATTCTCTCTCTTCTTGAGGATTTTCGCACAGATTAAACAAAATTATTTGATGCAATCCGATTAAACTACTTAAGGGCGATCGCAATTCGTGAGCCGTTCGTGCCAAAAAACCACTTTTAAACTGACTCATTTGAGTTGCCATCAGATAAGCCAGCTTCGTTTGCCTTAATTCTTCCTTAAGCGCCTCTATCTCATTCATGAATATATTTTCAGAATTCAGACTTGAGAATTGAATTCATTATTCTTACACTTCCCTGACGGACAATTTCCCACTCCCTTCCCCTCCATTTTGCCACTGTAGACGGCAGACCGCTTCCCTGTTTTTGGTTATCTAATTCAGCACAATCGAGAGTCAGAACATCGGAAAACGCTTCTGCTATGGCACTCATTGTCTCTAGAGGCGGTTCTCCTGAAAAATTGGCGCTAGTCGTGGCAAGCGGCCCTGTTTGAGCAAGAATTGCGCGAGCGATGTTGCTATCTGGAACGCGAATCCCGATAGTTGTTGGCTCGCTAGGATTCATGGCTGTCGGAATGCGCTCAGAAGCAGGTAAGACTAATGTTAGCGCACCCGGCCAATAGAGATCGACCACTTGTTGCCAAATGGCGAATTCTTCAGGCTTACCCGCCACATACGACCATAAATCCTCTGCGGAGGCTGCCATAAGAATTAGCGGCTTATCTTGAGGACGTTTTTTCGCGGCAAAAATAAGGGCTGAATAGGCAGGTAGCACGGCTAGCGCCGGTACGGTATCGGTAGGAAAACTAACGACTTGACCCGCGATCGCACCCTTAATCAATTCAGATTGAGAAACTTTAGGCATCAGTCGTAAATTGCCCTGGACTATTAACCACGATACGCTAAAGCAAAGCGTTCTATCCCTGCCAAATCGGAGAAAATCTGCATCTTTTCGTAGCAGCCTTGTTCTTGCAAAAGTTTCAGCACTGCTTCGGCTTGACCTGCCATCATTTCAATTAACCAAATTCCGCCAGGGCGCAGGTAGTCTGGAGAAGTTCTGACTAGGTGACGGATGCAATCTAGACCATCGCTACCGCCGTCGAGTGCGAGGTGAGGTTCGTGCTTGGCGACTTCTGGTTGAAGTTCTGCAATTACGGACGTTGGAATATAAGGCGGATTGGACACCATAGCGCTAACTTGCCCTTTAAGCGCCTCTAAGGGCGACCACCACGAACCCTGATAGAATTTAACCCGATCACCGAAGCCCACAGTGATCGCATTTTCTTGGGCAATGGCTAAAGCCTCTGCACTCATGTCTACTGCATAAATCGTTGCATTTGTCAAGACTTCTGCTAATCCAAGCGCGATCGCGCCGCTCCCTGTCCCCAAATCGACCCAGTATCCCGAAGCTAGATCGGAAATTGGACTTTCTTGGATGGCTCGGACGGCAAGATCGACAATTAGCTCAGTTTCTGGACGAGGAATCAGGACTCCTGTGGCAACCTTGAGGGAAAAACGTCGCCAAGGCGTTATACCCACCAAATACTGAACGGGTAGATGCTCGTGCAAGCGCTGCTGCCACAATTGGCTTAAGACTGACAGAGGTTGCTTGAGATGAATTTGCGATCGCGCCTTAAAGGACTCCAAGCGAAGTGATAGTTTATCCAAACCTGCTACTTCTTCTAAGAGCCAATCGACTTCAGAAGGAGAAACCTGAGCCGCGATCGCATCTTGTCTAGCTTGGTTGCGCCATAGAGCGAGTTGTTGACCCGATACAGTTAGCAAATCCCTAAGTACAGGACAAAAAATGAAGAGAAGGGTTGCAAAGGGTGACAGAAAAA
>CAYTUO010000142.1:0-10076 GCA_964441015.1 uncultured Pleurocapsa sp. | reverse complement strand
TATTTAGTATAAAAACGCGAAATTTTGCGTCTGTCCATCAGCTATTTTAAATTCAGAAAAGCTAGTGTGGGTTTCTTTACTCCTTGGACGCAATAATGAACAAGTTTTAAGCACCTTCAGTTTAAAATTGAAATATTACTTAACATTTTAAAGAGCTATGGCAGCCAACGTTGAAATTTATACCTGGAGTTCCTGTCCCTTCTGTATTCGTGCCAAAGCCTTGTTAAAGAAAAAAAAGGTTGAATTTACCGAGTATTGTATAGATGGGGACGAAGAGTCCAGAGACCAAATGGCTCAAAGAGCAAACGGACGCAGAACCTTACCCCAAATCTTTATCAGTGATCGCCACATTGGTGGATGGGACGATTTATACGCTTTAGAATCGCAAAACCAACTCGATCCCATTCTCCAAGGTAGCGCCGTCTAGTTTCAGTCAAAGGGAGGGACAAGGGGGATGGGGAGGAGGGGGGAGAGGGGGAAGAGAGGAAGTGTGGGAAGTGTGGGGGGACAAGGAAGACAAGGAAGACACGGAAGAATATTTACTACTGAACTCTTGTAGAGACGTTGCAGTGCAACGTCTCTACGACTCCTTACCAATCACCAATCACCAATCACCAATCACCAATGAAACTAGCATTTATTATCGATCCGATATCTCGACTCGATCCAGGGCACGATACGAGCGTAGCAATGATGGAGGCAGCACAGAGTTATGGACATGAGGTTTGGATCACTCAGGCACATCAGTTGAGCGTTATTGGGGGTACAGCTTGGGCAACGCTACAACAAGTGCAGTTAACCCCAGTAACATTAGTGGACGGACGATGGGTTGCCCCTCCCAACTGGTATCAACTTTCGGATGGGGTGCTGACTTGTTTAGAAGATATGGATGCGGTTTTCATGCGAGTCGATCCTCCCGTCACTATGCGCTATCTCTATGCGACGTATATTTTGGAGTTAATTAATCCAGAAAAAACCCTAGTCATCAATTCGCCCCAGGGATTGAGAGAAGCTAATGAAAAAATGTACACCTTGCAATTTCATGAGGTGATGCCAGAAACGATTGTCAGTCAGGATAAATTAATTATTCGGCAATTTGTGGAAGAGAAAAAATACGCTGTCCTCAAACCGTTAGGGGGTAAAGCAGGTGAAGGGATTTTGTTTTTAGATCCGAGCGATCGCAATTTCAACTCTATCATCGAAATTAGCACCCAACACGGACGCGAACCTATCATGGTACAGCAGTATCTACCAGCAGCCAAAGATGGAGATAAGCGGATTATCATGCTTGATGGCAAACCTATTGGTGCAGTCAATCGAGTTCCTACAGGCAGCGAGTTTCGCGGCAATATGGCAGTCGGGGGAAGAGTGGAAAAAACAGAAATTACGGAAAGAGAACGTGAAATTTGTGCCGCAGTGGGTTCCAGATTACGGGAAGATGGCTTATATTTTGTGGGATTGGACGTAATTGGCGGCTATCTGACAGAAGTGAATGTCACCAGTCCCACTGGCATTCGGGAGATTGATCGCCTCAACCAAGGTAATCTGGGCAAACAGGTGATTGAATGGTTAGAGAAAGCTATTTCTTTTAAAAGTCTTCAGTAATCAGTCAATCCTCATATACTTTTGCGTTAATGATGTTACGAATTTGGCAGGCATTCTTGACATTTAAGCAGCTTTTTGCTATATGGGAGGCAAATGATTTTCCCCCTGAGTCTCGACCGAAAAGAGTGTTGCCTATTAAAGTCACAGTTCATCTAGGCTTAATTCAAAGCAGCGCAATCGCTTTTTTCTAATACCAATAGATTGAATTTTAAGCAAAATTTATGCACGCACTTTCAATTCCTACCTGGATTATTCACGTTTCTAGCGTTGTTGAGTGGATAGCTGCTATCTGGCTGATATGGACTTATAGCGAAGCCACTGGTAATAAATACTGGCAGGGATTATCTTGGGCGATGTTACCCGCTTTGCTGAGTGCCATGTGTGCCTGTACTTGGCACTTTTTTGATAATGCTAAATCCTTAGAATGGCTGGTGACGCTGCAAGCTTCGATGACAGTCGTCGGAAATTGTACTCTTTGTGCGGCGGCGTGGTGGATTTGGCGTTCTGGACTTGAGAAGGCAGAAGTAGGAAGGCAGAAGGACGGGGCTTTCAAGGTGGCGACGCAGGTTCGCCACACAGCCCCTCCAGAAGGGAATCCTCATAAGTAAGTTTAGGGAATTTAAGAAAGCAATTTTGGTAATCCATCCCAGATGAGTGCGGGCTGGTGGTTTGGGACAGATCGTTACTGGGAGTTTATTAAAATCAAGATCGAACGTGCTGAGTTTCGTTGAACTCGATTGAGAGGGTATGAATTATGGCAGTCAAAACGCTAACCATAGATGACCAATTAGTCAGCGCCCAGGAAGAACAGACGGTACTTGAGGCGGCGCAGGATGCGGGGATTCATATCCCGACCTTGTGCCACCTAGAAGGCGTATCGGAGATGGGGGCTTGTCGGCTGTGCTTGGTAGAAATTGCACTCAGCAATAAACTGCAACCCGCCTGCGTAACCAAAGTGGCTGAAGGAATGGAAGTTCGTACCAACACAGAACGCCTGAAAAAATACCGCCGTTTCATTGTGGAAATGCTATTTGCCGAGGGAAATCACATCTGTTCTGTCTGCGTTGCCAATGGAAATTGCGAGTTGCAAGATTTGGCAATAGAAATGGGCGTAGATCACATCCGTTTAGACTATCAATATCCCGATCACCAGGTCGATCTATCCCATCCTCGTTTCGGGATCGACCACAATCGTTGCGTTCTCTGCACCCGTTGCATCCGTGTTTGCGATGAAATCGAAGGCGCTCACACCTGGGATATGGCAGGAAGAGGATACAACTCCCACGTTATCACTGACTTGAACCAACCTTGGGGAACCTCTCCAAGCTGCACTTCTTGCGGTAAATGCTTGATGGCTTGTCCGACGGGAGCGATTTTTACCCAAGGATCGAGTGTAGGTGAAATGCAGCGCGATCGCTCCAAACTCCAATTTATCACCACGGCAAGAGATAAACAGGAATGGATTCTACCTCCCCTTGTGCATTTTAACTTTCAATCCCAAGAACAGGGCGATCGCGCTTAAACTTCCTCCTATCGTCATCCCCTCTGGAACCGCCACTGTTGGAGACGGTCTGCCATTTCCTCCTCTATTGGGTGGAGTGAAGGAACCATCTGGTTGACTTGATGGATTGTTTTCTGGAGATGTTACCTCTGTATCAGAAGATGAACCCTCACCCCCACTGAGTGCTGCCACTAACGCACCCGTGCCAACTAAACCACCAGGAATTAAATAGCTTCCTAACGAAGCTCCGCCTTCGCCTTCTGTTCCAGGAGAAGCAGATTCTGCTGATAATACACTTTCCGTTGCATTATCGCGATTCTCGGTTGTTTGGGCCTCTGTTTGTTGAGCAGTTTTGGCTCTGGCTTCTATACGGCTGATGGAAATACTAGAGACGGCATTGACGGTCAGCTTTTCACAGAAGCCTGTTACGTGACTGTAGGGATTGCTCACCTGCGTCACGATAAAGTTAGCTACTACATCGGCTGCATCTGGGTGCATTCCCGCCAATCTATCGACTAAGGCCGCAGACAGGGCTGGCTGTTTATCCAGTTCTTTTTCTTTAATGTATTGAATCGCTCCTGCCCTGAGAATTTCTTTAATGTGTAACGCTGTCCTAATCTGTTCGACGGTAGGTTGCTTTTTATAAATTTTGCCCATGTATGCATCGTTGGTTGAGTCTACCGAGGTATAAAGCCATTCTCTATCGACGGGGTTATTAGGGTTCAAGATAATCCCTCTACCATCTCCAGCCTGATTGACTAGGGTGGTTAGATCGTTTAGAGTATTCGCTCTGGCTATTTCGGCTGGATAGGCAGATTTCAGACGATTTTTATTCAAATTTTGAGATGGATTGCGCTTTACATAATCGAGAATAACTGTTACTCCTCTATCTGGGTCTGGTGTCGCTCCTGTCTCTAGGGAGGCAAGGCTAAACAAAGCAACGTTGGCTTTGCGATGACTCTGAATGACCGTCTCGATTCCTGTTCCTTGGTAAATACTCTTGTCCAACGGGTGAGGTACCTGAATGACCACTGGTTGGCCTGGATAATTTTGCATCGCAGCAAGGACTTCAGGACTGACTTGGCTATTTAACCAATTGGATGGCAGTAGCTGTTTTTCTTCTAAAGGCCGTAGCAGCTCTAAGACTTGTTCTTGGCTACTTCCCTCGGTTAGTCTGACTGTGTAGACTGTGGTGTTTCTTTGCTGGAAGGATATCTCGTAGACGTTTTTGGAAGTTGTTGTTTCTTGTTTGGGATTGACCTGCTTAAGATTGAGGGAGGGCATCTGCATCGACATTGTTAAGGCTGATGCTTGTACTGATTGTCCTAGATAGCACCCGCTCAAAGCTATAGCCAAGGCTAGATGTAGCAGTTTACTAGATTGACTACCTCCTATCCAACTCATTATTACTTTTCTCCACATTGATTCTAAAATTGAAATATTGTCCAGTTAAGGCGAGCCACAATTGGTTATTGAGAATGAACGAATTTTGATTTTGTCTAGGATTCTTGCTGAATATAAACTGTAAAAATCCCGAAAATAAAAGTAATTAATTTTAGACACTTACTAGTAATTACTTACTTATTTTTATAGATTTGCCTTGAAATCGTCAATAGTTATCTCGGACTTTTGCAAATCTTTATATAAAATGATTCAAATAAACTTGAGAACAAAGCAGCTAAAATATCGAATTGATGAGGACTTTGACAATTGCCTAAAAAACACTTATATAAAGTTTTTATGAAGCGCTATCTTTATCTAAGACAAAGGATATAAAAGATCTCACTGACTAACTCTCGAATGTCTAGAGAGTCAAGACTGGATCGCCTGTTTTTGCTTGTGCGATCGCAAAGGTGAGAATTGGCTACTGTCCTAATATTTTTTTAAATAAGACGAGTTTCCTTTCTCTCAAAAAACTCTTTGCTTAAGCTAGACACATAGAAGGTTTAGATTACACCTATATATATAATTGTCTGGCTATGATATGGACTCCTATTTTTGAATCTAGATGAGTAACGAAATTTATTTGAATCATCCAACTTTTGGACTGCTTTACAGAGTCTGTCTGCTCGATGAAAACCAGGAAATCTTTACAACACTCTATGCTCAACGTCTTTTTTTCTTGGTGACAACCACTCCAGAAGGAATCTCGTTTGAAACCATCAGTCGTTCGGATTCCCGTCTTTTGGTAGAAACTCGTCTGCGGAAACTACGTCGTAGCGAGTCGTCTCAAGAATATAAAGCGCTTTATGATATCTATCAGCGCACCTTTCAGTAACTGGTGATTGGGGATTGGTGATTGGTGATTGGGAGCAGGGGAGCAGGGGAGCAGAATGAATCCTTTCATCCAAAATCAAATAACTGATAACTGATAACTGGTGACTGATAACTGATAACTGATAACTGGTAACTGATAACTGTCCCCTCCATGACCATTGCTCAACGCATTAACCAAATTCGCCAGCAAATAACGCCTCATGTCCGCTTGATTGCCGTCACCAAGCAAGTGTCAGTAGATGCTATGCGAGAAGCTTATGCGGCAGGTATACGGGACTTTGGGGAAAGTCGCCTTCAAGAAGCTTTGCCGAAACAAGAGCAATTACAAGATTTATCTGACGTTTGCTGGCATTTTATCGGTCATGTACAGGCAAATAAAGCCAAAAAAGTCCTAGAGCATTTTCAGTGGATTCACTCGGTTGACGATCTTAACATTGCTCAACGTCTTAATCGATTAGCTGCCGGGTTAACCTATCCTCCCCAAGTATGTCTCCAAGTTAAAGTTTTACCTGACCCAAATAAATATGGTTGGGAAATAGCAGAATTACTCGCAGCATTACCAGAATTGGAGCAATGTCAGACTTTGAAAATTCAAGGTTTGATGACAATTTTGCCCTTAGAACTATCACAAGAACAAATACTCAAAGCTTTTCAAGCAACTCGCGAACTCGCTCAGACAATCAAACAGCGCTCTCATTTACCGATGGAGCAATTATCTATGGGAATGTCAGATGACTATTTACTTGCGCTCAAAGCAGGTGCAACAATGATCCGTCTGGGACAGATTATTTTTGGAGAAAGGACAAATTAGAGAAGATTTGGAAGTTTTTATTAAGAAGAGTTGACAAACTCCATCTAAAAATTTAATTTTCTCTGTATAAGTTTTTTTGCGATCGCCTAAAGTATGGGTGAGTTGAGTAGCGCTCCTAAGTTGACCAGGCTTATATCTAGAGTTTTCTAGAATTAATTGCACAAGGGAACCAACTACAAGGTCAATACGACTAAATAAGGGAATTATCTAATTTAATCTCTTGAACGCTCGTTTTGACTTAGCTAAAGAGATTGTTTAGGCGTTCGTTTGTATTACTTAATGTCTTCTTAAATCAATACCTAAAGTCGTAAAGGAAGCTGAACTGTGAATACGATTCTAACAAAGCTAAAGGACTTTGTGGGCATCACGGAGCCTGACGAATATGATGAATACGAAGAGTGGGAGCAATACCCCAACAACGAACAGGAAGAACCCGAAGGGTTAGTTGAGCAAGAGCCTCAAGCTCGCCGACGTAATCGAGAAGCCCTAAACTTAACAGCAGAACCAGCAATGGGAGCCACTACGAGGAGTAACGTGATTGGAATGCCAGGAATTAC
Source organism: uncultured Pleurocapsa sp. (assembly GCA_964441015.1). Classification (GTDB taxonomy): domain Bacteria; phylum Cyanobacteriota; class Cyanobacteriia; order Cyanobacteriales; family Microcystaceae; genus Hydrococcus. The sequence goes on along the minus strand of CAYTUO010000142.1, from coordinate 3,325 downwards.
CAACGGAGTTGCGGAAGTCGTCGTGATCGAGCCGCATTCATTTGAAGAAATGCCCCAAGTGATTCAAACGCTACGGGAGCGCAAATCAGTTGTTCTCAATCTCAATACCATGAATCCAGCCGAAGCACAACGGGCTGTAGACTTTGTAGCTGGAGGAACTTATGCGATTGACGGACACCAAGAGCGCATTGGAGAAAGCATTTTTCTGTTCACTCCCAACTGCGTGAAGGTTAGCACCCTCTCAGGAGTCGTCCACGATGTTCCCGATATGCCAAAAGCTTCGCCTCGTCCAGCCGCACCTACTCCGGCTTGGGGAGCAGAAGTCAATCGGATGGCTCAGTAATGACAAATAGCGTTCAGTTATCGGTTAGACTGATAAGCGATCGCTAAATAATTGACTACGAGCAAGTGTCTACAAAATTAGGGATTATCGGTGGCGGGGTAATGGCAGAAGCAATTCTATCCCGCCTAATTACTGCCCATATATATGCGGCAGATGAGATATTGGTCAGCGACCCTTTGCCCCAACGACGAGATTTTTTACACCAACAGTATCGCGTCCGAGTCACCTTCGACAATCGAGCAACGGCTGAAGCAGAAACTTTGCTACTGGCGATTAAACCTCAAGTTCTAGATGCGGTTGTCGCAACGTTAGTCGGTGAAACTGCACGGCAAAAACCATCGCTCATTGTTTCAATTTTGGCGGGTGTTCCTTTAAGTCGTTTAGAGGCAGCCTTTCCCGGACAGCCTGTTATTCGTGCCATGCCCAACACTCCCGCCACGGTAGGTGCAGGAATAAGCGCGATCGCACCTGGTAAAAAGGTAGAAGACCATCATCTTTCTCTGGCAAGATCTATCTTTGAAGCCGTGGGGCAGGTCGTAGAAGTCCCAGAATCGCTCATGGATGCGGTAACGGGTTTGTCGGGTTCGGGCCCCGCTTATGTGGCGATCGCGATTGAAGCTTTAGCCGATGGGGGAGTAGCAGCAGGATTACCCCGCGCGGTTGCCTCAAAATTGGCGCTACAAACTGTATTAGGAACGGCAAAATTAATACAAGAATCCGGGTTGCATCCAGCCGAATTAAAAGATAGAGTCACCAGTCCGGGCGGAACAACGATCGCCGGATTAACTCAGTTAGAAAAAGGAGGTTTCCGTTCAGCCTTGATTGAAGCAGTACGAGCAGCTACTCAACGTTCTCAGGAGTTAGGCCGTTAACAAAAACCTTGTTGGATATTTAAAGATGGAGTACGACTTTAGAACATTAGCCCAACTGTACAAAAACGCACTCCTCAAGGATGTACTCCCGTTTTGGCAAAAGCACTCACTCGACTGGGAGCAGGGCGGCTACTTCACTTGTTTGGATCGCGAGGGAAAGGTTTATGACACCGACAAGTTTGTCTGGTTGCAAAACCGTCAAGTGTGGCTTTTCTCCATGCTCTACAACCATTTGGAACAACGCGGAGACTGGCTCAAAATTGCTGCCAATGGGGCTAATTTTCTGGCTCAACACGGCACAGATCCCGGCGGGAACTGGTATTTTGCTCTCGATCGCGCTGGAAATCCGCTTGTGCAGCCCTACAACATCTTTTCTGACTGCTTCGCTGCTATGGCATTCAGCCAATATGCCCTAGCCTCCAGTGAAAGCTGGGCCCAAGAAATCGCCTTACAAGCTTACAACAACGTTTTGCGCCGTCAAGATAACCCGAAAGGTCAATACAATAAAGCTTATCCAGGCACTCGCCCTCTAAAAGCCTTGGCAGTGCCGATGATTTTAGCCAATTTGACCCTAGAAATGGCGTGGCTGCTGCCTGGCGAAACACTTGAGAGCGTTTTGGATAGAACAGTTCGGGAAGTGATGAGTGACTTTCTCGATCGCGATCGGATGCTTATGTACGAATACGTTGCGCCCGATGGTTCGCACGTGAATTGTTTTGACGGACGCTTGCTCAATCCCGGTCATGGAATCGAAGCCATGTGGTTTATCATGGATATTGCCCAACGTCGCGGCGACACCACCACAATCGCGCAAGCGGTGGATGTAATACTCAGTATTCTCGACTTTGCCTGGGATGTTGAGTACGGTGGCTTGTATTATTTTCTCGATGCACAGGGTCATCCGCCACAGCAACTAGAATGGGATCAAAAACTGTGGTGGGTTCACTTAGAATCTTTGGTAGCTCTGGCAATGGGCTATCGTTTGACTGGGCGCGAGGCCTGTTGGGACTGGTATCAAAAGATGCACGACTATGCTTGGTCACACTTTGCCGATCCAGAATACGGAGAATGGTTTGGTTATCTCAACCGTCGCGGAGAGGTGTTACTCAATCTCAAGGGAGGTAAATGGAAGGGCTGCTTCCACGTCCCCCGCGCTTTATACTTGTGCTGGCAGCAATTCGAGGCATTCTAGTAGGGTGGGCTTAGCCCACCTACAATAAGCAAAATTGAAGAGCGTTTATCGTTTAGCGAGTTTCTTCGTCGCCATTTTCCGCAAGCGAATAGACTGGGGTGTAACTTCGACTAACTCATCGGGCCCGATATATTCCAGTGCCCGTTCTAGGCTCATTTCTACAGGAGTTTGTAATTGAACGAGTTCATCGCCTGTTGCCGAACGGTGGTTGGTTAGCTGCTTGGTTTTGCAGACATTCAACTCCAAGTCTTGCGGGCGGTTGTGTTCCCCAACAATCATGCCTTTATAGACTTTCGTGCTAGGCGTGATAAAGAATACTCCTCGATCCTCAGCATTTTTCAGGGCATAAAACGTAGCAACGCCCTCTTCAAAGGCAATCATCACGCCGTTGTAGCGGGTTTCTACCTCTCCAGACAGAGGACGATATTCGAGGAAACTATGATTCATAATGCCTTCCCCGCGCGTCAGACGGATGAATTCTCCTCGGAAACCAATTAATCCTCGTGCTGGAATGACGAATTCTAGCTGAGTACGTCCGTTGCCACCTGCTTGCATATCCTGCATTTCTCCTTTGCGCTGTCCGAGACGTTCGATACAAGAACCGACTGCTTCGTCGGGAACGTCTAAAACTAAATATTCAAAAGGTTCGCAGGGTTGACCGTTGAGTTCTCGGTAAATCACTTGGGGCTGGGATACCTGGAATTCGTACCCTTCCCGACGCATGGTTTCAATCAAAATGCCCAGATGGAGTTCGCCCCGTCCAGAAACCAGGAATTTATCGGCAGAGTCGGTTTCTTCGACGCGCAGAGCAACGTTGGTTTCCAGTTCTCTCAGAAGGCGATCGCGCAATTGTCTGGAAGTGACATAGCTTCCCTCTTGTCCGGCAAACGGGGAATCATTGACCGAGAAGGTCATCGT
>CAYTUO010000141.1:1138-10080 GCA_964441015.1 uncultured Pleurocapsa sp. | reverse complement strand
TTGGGGTAAGCTGTAGAGATAGTCGATAGTTGCTTGCAGATCGCTGAGCAGTTCTGAAGCTTGGGTTTGATTTTTGTAGACTCTGCCGATTTTGATATCTTCTTCGCTATAGCCAGTTTCAAAACCTGGTGCTTGGCGCTGGTAAATGGCAGGTGCGATCGCCACATATCCTTCTTTGGCAATTCGCCGCGTAATATCGCGAATGTGTTCGTTAACGCCGAAAATTTCTGGAATAACGATTACAGCCGGAAAAGTTCCTTTATCTGTTGGGGTAGCAAGATAGGCATCAATGGCTAAATCCCCATTTTTCACTTGTACGCGATCGCTCTGAATTTCTCTCACTGTCATTCCCAAAGGTTTGTCAATATATGGGTAGATATTTTCTTTCAGTTCGTAACCCATTCACAATTTACCCTATAAATGACTCTAAAATCTTTTCTTTGATTTTTAAGAAAATTATAAGTATTGTTTTTAATCTAAAAATAAATAGCCAAATAAGCGTTAGCAAGTATTTTTGAAATCAGATAGCTCTCTACTAGCAACGCTTATCGTGACAGGTAAACTGTTTTACTTTTGTAGTTATTATTTTCAAATCAGCCAACTTTTTCTCAACTTCTTGGAATCCTTAAGCTAGAAGTATCGCAATTAATAAAAAGGTAAAAAGAGATAAGCTTGACTGAATAAAGAGGGGAAGAGCAATAGATTTCGTCATAGTTTTTTCCTCAGTATCTACTTACAATGTAACCTAATGTAAAACTTTGTTGCAATAACTTGACTTTCAGCAGAATGTTGTAATTACCGTACCCAATCAGTTCGCTATCTGGCTAATCTCAAAAACTGCTGGAGTAATGAACACCACGATAAGTAAGTTCAGAGGTTGCTCGCTGTATCAGCGTCTTCTTCCAGGTGTGATTTTTCCAGTTTTGACCTCGATATTTTCCAGCGACTCGACCTCATCCGAGAGTAAGAGCAGAAGGTATGAACATTTTAGCGTTATGCCTTCATTTAGGTACTACAAAAGTTACCCATTAATTTCCTGAAAAATTTTCCCTTGTCTTCCTCATCGACTGGGAACAGTTTTAGTAGGAACGATTCTGATAAACTAACTTAGCGAAGGAGCTTCTAAGTAGTATCGATCGCCAGGAATTCTGTCAATGGGAATAGTAATAAGTACTGTCAATATGAAAGGTGGCGTTGGCAAGACGACGCTGACTGTAAACCTAGCCACTTGTTTGGCAAAAAATCACGGAAAACGAGTCCTTGTCCTGGATTTAGATGCACAAATCAGTGCCACGCTAAGTTTAATGTCGCCTCACGACTTCGGTAAAACGCGAAAAAAAAGGAAGACGCTGACTTATTTACTTGACTCAATTATTCAACCGAATCCCTATAATAAATTGACGATTCACGATCTGGTTTGTCCTTCTGTCTGCAACATTGAAGGACTGGAATTATTGCCAGGAGATATTGAGCTTTATGACGAATATCTTGTCTCTGATATGTTGCACCAAGAAGCGCTTAGACAAGGAGCAAATGATTTTGAGAAAGTCTGGAATAAGTTTGAAAGAATTCTCATTCAGGATATTTTAGATCCAGTCAGAGATCAGTATGATTTTATTATTATGGATTGCGCTCCTGGCTATAATTTATTAACGCGCAGTGGAATTGCAGCTAGTGATTATTATTTGCTGCCTGCTCGACCAGAACCTTTATCAATTGTAGGAATGCAATTATTAGAAAGACGGATTTCTAAATTAAAAGAAAGCCATCAAAAAGAAGAACTCAGCATTCATTTACTAGGAGTTGTATTTATTTTGTCTGGAGGGGGTTTATTAAGTCGATACTACCAACAAGTTATGAAGCGGGTAAGGGACGATTTTGAGCCTCAACATTTATTTCAAAATGCGATTCCGATGGATGTCAATGTCGCTAAAGCCGTCGATATGTTTATGCCAGTTGTTGTAGGGATGCCGAATTCGAGTGGAGCGAAGGCATTTGTGAAATTAACTGAAGAATTCTTGGAAAAATTGCCAAAATAAGTCGAGAGCTTCTCCTGATTAACCAAGATTTGATACCTACAGCCAATTACCGACAAGAACGTAGGGTGCCCAGAAATGCGGGCGAGCGAAACGGGGATTCTTCAGGAGAGTTAGTTGGGCGCGGCGAATGGCTTCCGCTTTAGTCACTGTAGGCTCTTTCAACGCCTCATAGAACTGACCCATCAAAAAGGCGGTGGCTTCATCATTGACGCGCCATAGGGTAGCCAGAGTACTGCGTGCCCCAGCCCGAATAGCGACTCCTGCGAGTCCCAAAGCCGCCCTTTTGTCTCCAGTCAACGTCTCGCAGGCACTCAGGACGAGTAATTCGATCGAACCAGTCCGATTTGGGTCGTTAGAGCGGAGCAAGTTATTGAGTTGGTTAACGTCGATGCGATCGTCCCAAGTGAGAATAAAGGTTTCCTCGGCTTGAGAACTGAACTGACCGTGAGTCGCTAAGTGGACGACAGGGAAAGGAAGCGCCTCAATCTGGTTTTGGAAAGCTGTATTAGTAAACTGGCGATCGAGAAGTCCGACACTAGGCACCTGCAACTGCACTTGAGCGAGTTCGTCGTCTACGTATCTGAGTGCAGGGAAGTCTCCACGCGCCTCGGTCAGTCCGGCAGTTAGCGCCTTTAACTCTCCCCGGAGCAAAGGTTGGGGATCTAGCAATTGCAGACCTGGGGTTAGGGCAATGCCGTACTTTTCTATTAAATAGTGCTGGCGATCGTGGAGGACAGCCATTGGCACATTCCGCAAGGCACTATCCAAGACAAACACCAAGGTTTTGACTTGACTTCTGGCTAAGTCGGCTTCGGCTGGTCGGAGCAACCAGTCGTATACTTGTTGGGCAAAGGGTAAAGTCTCCTGACTGTTTCGTTGTTCGAGGGATTGAACTAGCCGTCCCAGAATCCTTTCGACTTCCTTTTGATCCTCGATCGGTGTTGTGTAGTGGCGCAGGTCTTGCTGAGGTAATTTGAGAATAATCTCAAATCGGTCTTCTAAAAGAATCGGGTAAATAACTGCTGCTGTTGGGTCGTCTTTGTCTGTCACTTGGTCGAGTACAACGGGTTGAGCATCCAGACAGACCAATCGAAAGAAGTTTTCTAATTCTGCTAGCTGGAGGGAGTCGATCGCTTCGCGGGCTTGCTTTAAATTTTCCTGACTGGCTTGGGCAACTCCCTCAGACCGCAAGAGCAACTCCACGTACTCTCGATAGACTGGTTCGACGCTCTCTCGAAAGGTAAACTGAATTTCTGGATTGATGGCAACAAGGTCGTTGCGTAAGGATTTCAAAGTTTCAACGGCTTGTCTGTAAGCGGCGATCGCTGCTTCGTTTTTTCCCCTGGCTTTAAGCAAGCGTCCTAACTGCCATTGCCACTGATAGGTTAGTTCTGATGCCTGACTCTGCCAAGCAAGAGTTAGCGCTTGTTCGGTGTACGCTTGAGCTTTCCCTCTTTCTCCAAGATTCTCGTACAGCCGACCCAGAAGACTGATCGCATAGGACTGCGATCGCTTGTCTTCAAGTTTTTGAGCGTCTCTGGCAGCCGTTTCCAATAGCTGAGTGACTTCTAAGTAGGATGGCTCGTCTAACGGGGAAGATGAAGAGCGAGCTTGCAGTTCTTTTGGTTTGAGGCAAGTAGGATTCTTCTGGTTCAGACACGCTAGATTTCTTGCCAAGGTAATCTTGGCGTAAATCGCCGTCCGAGTCAGGGGAAATTGGGCAAGCAACTCGCGGATTGAGAGCGACAATTCTTTTGCTTCTTGCCATCGCTCCTTTTCTACCAACAAGTCTAATTGATTGAGTTGAGCCTGAAGCTTGAGAGTCGGTGAAGCGACAGTCGCTGCTTGTTGATAGTTGGCTAAAGCGTTTTTCGTGTAAGTGTTAGCCTGTTTGGTGTTTTCTAACTCTTCGGCTCTTTTAGCAAGCGCTAGTTCAGTATTGCCTAAATTGAGCCAAGCTTTACTCTCTTCTTGGGGCGAGTTCCAGCTTTGCGCGACTTCTAGACTTGAGAGCAAAACTTGTTGGGACTGTTTGAGATTGCCAATGACGCGGAGGACGTTGCCCAAGCTGCGTAATCCCCTAGCTCTAGCTTCTCGAAGTTCGTTCGGTGGAGATTCGAGCAGTTCTTGCTTGAGGGTTTCAATCTGCTTGTCTGAGATTTGGCATTCTTGCTCGTCGAGATCTAAAGCTTTGAGTAAGGTCTGGCAAGCCCTGGGGTAAAGTCCTAAATCCTGCATCGCCAAAGCTCGGTTAATCTGGCTTATCGCTTCGCCGTTTTGATCGCCAATGTCTGCATAGATATCTGCTGCCTGTTTCCAAGTCTCTAGGGCAGCTTGCGATCGCCCGATCTTCTGTTGTAGCTGTCCTTGTATGTCGAGGGTTTGGGCGAGAATGCGCTGTTGTTCTTGGGTCTTTTCTAAAGTTTGTAGAATGTTAAGGCTGTTCGCGATCGCTTCTTTCGCCTTCTCCCAGTCGCCCAGTTGCTGATAAGTTAGGGAGAGATTACTTAACGCCATCGCCCGATTGAGGCTATTTCCTTGAGCGGCAAAAGCATCCGCCGCCTGCTGCCAAACTTGTGCTGCTTCCTCGAACTGTCCTGAGTGGTAGAGTTGCTTGCCTTGCTTTACCAGGGATGGAGCATCGGATTGAGTTTGGACAATTTGGGTTGAAACAGAAACCTGAGCGAGTACAGGGGGAACAGCCATTGAGAGGACAAATAACAAGGCGACAAGAACGAGCGATCGCGTAGGGCGTTGCCCCAAAAATCTCCTCTGGTTCTGTCTTTTAAACTCTCGGAATTTTCGCTTTTTCTGGAGCATTTTTCCCTCAAGACTCTATCTCAGGAAGCCAGTTTTCATCTAAAGCTTGCTCTTGGGTCAAAATCGGTTGTATCGGCAAGGTTTCTGGAGGAAGTCCTGTTTTATCAATCGCAATATCCCGTGCGTCTGAATAACATTCTTGAAAAACTTCGGTTAAATAAGGTTTGAGAGAAGGGTTTTTTTTCAGTAGTCTAGCTAATTGCTTCCTCTGTTCTCGAATCGTTCCTTTCCATCCGCGTGCGTTATCTTTTCGCTCCTCATCCCAATAGGCAAGTTTTAGAATATGTTCAAATAACACCATCAAACGACTTTCTAGTTCATTCTTTTTTTGACTGCCCAAGTCTTCCAACTCCTCTAATAAATTGTCCCAGTCAACCGAAGCAAAATCTTGGTTGCGGATTTGTTGGACTGTCGTAGTTATCCACAAGTAGAAGTCTTGGTCATAGAGAGTTTTAGGGGTGTTATTTGTCACTTGAGATTGAGTTTTCATAATACAAGCAGCAATGGCTAGACATCCGAAGACTTGCGTTCTTGTTTAGGATTGAGAATTCTTTGGAACTCCCCATCTACTCTATTAATGATACTGTCAGCGGGGCTGGCAACTACTTGTATTGCGTCCTTGGCGTTGGATTCCCGTGTTAGCGGGGTTATAGCCGACGAGAACGACCTCGCCTTTTTCATTGCGTACCCATCCTTGGGCAGGTACGATCTCTTTAGCAGCAGTAGAGATGGACGGCGAGGTAACGGTGGCTGCCGACTCTTCGGCTGGTTCGACTAAATTGACTTCCACTTCATCGCTGTTTTGGATTTGTTCGGGAGTGGAGGGCAACCCGCCCCGTCCGGTGATGGTAAATTCGCTTTGCCGTCCTCGCCGACAGGCATTTTGGGCGATAAGTTTGTTGGGATCTACGACATTTTCTGGCAAGTCCACCAACCCTCGGCTGGGTTCGGTTTCGGGAGTATTGATTTCTACCACGCCATCAACGCCGAGTTCGGAACTGGCGGTGATTTCGCTGCCTGGGGCGAGAAAAATCCCTGTTGCCGTGATTCTAATATTTCCTCCCCTACCTTCAAAAGCATTGGCGGTTATATCGCTATTTTCGCTGCTAACTAAAAAGTCGGTATCGATCGTAATGTTGCCGCCATTTCCCGTACCGCCTGCGGTTGCTGAGATGGGGCTGTTATTGCGCTGGCGCAGGAGATCTGCAACGTTTAGCGTTATATTGCCGCCTTCCCCACTGGCTGTAGCGGCGGAGATTTCTGAAGCATTGTTGAGAGAGAGGTTGTCTGCGGTTAGGAAAATACTGCCCCCATCTCCCTGTCCTTGACTGTTGACGCTGATTTTAGCGCCATCAGAAAGGTTGACTTGGTTGGGATCGATAAAGATGCTACCACCGTCGCCTGTGGAACCAGTAGCCGTATTAGCAAATAATCCGCTTTCTGCACCCTGATTATTAACGATATCTTCACCAAATTTTGCCAATCGGTTAGCAAAGGTTGGATCGCTCCCAGAAAGATTAATGCTGTCAGTAATATTTAGTGTAATGTTTCCTGCGCGTCCACTGTTGCGAGTGGTTGTAATCACTTGTCCGCCGCCAGTTGCTTCAAAGGTATTGGCATTGATAGTGATGTTCCCCGCGTTTCCGTCATTGGCTGTTAAAGTATTGACAACTGCGCCCTCTGATAGTCGAAAATCTGGGGTAGTCACGGCGATACTTCCGGCAGAACCGCTTGCCCCTCTTTCTGTACTAGCAAACAGTCCGCTCGATTCTCCCTTCCCTCCTAGATTAATGCCATTAACGATGACATCAGAAAGTCTAACCCCAGAAATACTGACAAAATCAGCAGCATCAATGCGAATGTTGCCTCCTTTTCCTTGACCGCCTGGAAGGTTCTGATTGAGAACAGGCGAATAAAATTCGCCAAAAACGCGGGACTCAATTTGACCGCCATCGGTTAGCGCCAGAGACCGTGCCTGAATATCCATCTCGCCGCCATTGCCTACGCCTCCTGGCTGTACAGAGTTACTAATAGAGCTATTGGCAATAGAGATTGAATCATCAACCTGCACGAAGATATTTCCGGCATTTCCTTGTCCCCATGTAGCAGCAGCAATGGAAGATAGATCAGTCAGAGAAAGAGAGCCAGCTTTGAGTGCAATATCTCCACCTTGTCTCACTCCAACACTAGACTCTAAAGATAATACGTCAGTAGTGATAGAGCTAAATTTAAGGGAAACTGCCTCAGTTGCCTGAATTGAGATGTTGCCTGCATCTCCCTGTCCTTCTGTGGCAGCAGTAATTAAGGACATATCAGTTAGAGAGAGGGAGCCTGTTTTAAGTTGAATGTCGCCCCCTTTTCCTACTCCTCCAAGAACCCCTGTGCCAATCGAGCTAGAGTTGGCAAGGGAAACTGCCTCAGTTGCTTGAATGGAAATGTTACCTGCATTTCCCTGTCCTAATGTGTCAGCAGCAATGAAAGCTCTATTAAGGAAAAGCGAGTCAGTTTCAATAACAATGTTGCCGCCACTGCCCTCACCCTTCTTTTCTACAAGGCTCAAGATTCCACTGTTTGACAGGGATACTTGCTCCGTTGCTTGAATGGAGATATTACCTGCATTTCCTTGACCTGAAGTGGGGGCATATAGGGTAGCCCCATCAGTTAAAGATAGAGAGCCAGTTTCGATGGAAATGTTGCCTCCTTTTCCCACAGCATCCTGTCCCACATCAGTAAAGATTTCACTGTTAGCAAGGAATACCCGATCTGTTGCCCGAATTGAGACATCTCCTGCATTTCCTCGTCCATCAGTAGAGGCAAATAGGACAGCACCATTGGTTAAAGAAAGCGATCCAGCCGTGATGTCGATCTTACCAGCACTGCCTCTCGTTCCTACATCTAAACTACTGGTGATTGCACTAGGCAAGATTGTAGGCTGTCCAAAAAAATCAATCGTATTCCCTACACCATCAACAATAACGGCACCAAGGACGTTAATCTCGATCTTTCCCGCTTCTCCTTGACTGGCAGGAAAATCACCAAAAGCTCTACCCACCGATGTTGAAATTTGAGCGCCATTAGATAAGGAAAGAGACCTCGCAGTGATACTAACATTGCCACCCTTGCCAATGCCTCCCAATTGCACTGCACTTTGAATGCCACTGGTAAATCCGTCGTTGCTGACACCATCAAAAATAACAGCATCATCAACATTAATCTTGACATTCCCAGCATTTCCTTGACCAGCCGTGCTAGTCGATAGTAAAGCACCATTGGTTATTGAGAGCGAACCCGCTTTAACTTCAATATCACCGCCACTGCCTGTAGCTCCCACACCTAAAAAACTACCAATGCCACTTGTTAACCCGTTTTTTACTCCATCTAAGGTAACGGCATCGCGAACATCAATACTGACTTTTCCGGCATTGCCCTGTCCGGCAGGAAGTTGTATAGGTGCAGGTAAGACTGGCAGTATGACGACTTGAGCAGAATCAACGGCAGTTTGTATCTGTGCGCCATTAGTCAGAGAAAGAGAGCCTGCTTTAATATTAATGTTTCCAGCGTTGGCATTAGCTCCAGGACCAACATTGCTTAGAATAGCAGTAAGTGGAATTGCTCCATCCATCGTGATGCGGTTTAACACATTAATATTCACGTCCCCACTATTAGCACGTCCCCAAGTTCGAGTAGATATTGCAGCACCATTTGCTAAGGAAAGAGTTCTAGCAGTAATATTGATGTCTCCTCCTTTTAAATCAGGTAGGGGAGAATAATTTTCGTTTTGGATTATCACGCCATCCAAAGATATATTCCCTTGGCTTTTAAGAGTAATTTTGCCCCCTAATAAACCGACTGAAGAGATAGAAGATTTAGGAGCAAAGTTAATGTTATCCTGAGCTAGAAGAGTTATATCACCACCGTTTCCACTGCTCGGTAAAGTGATAGTGGGAATGGCAGAAGATGAAAGAATTCCATGAACTAAAATTTTCCCTTTCGAGTCGATTCCAATTGCACCACTACTTGTTTTCAAATCACCAGTCCCAATCAATGAAACTTGAATATCTCCACTCAAAGCAGGATTTGACT
>CAYTUO010000141.1:0-1128 GCA_964441015.1 uncultured Pleurocapsa sp. | reverse complement strand
TGGTTAATAAAACTTTCCCCGCTAGACGATTATTTAAAAAATCAGTAAAAAAGATCGTACCGATGTTAATATCTGCACTGGTTGGGGCAGCAGAAAAGCTAGGAAAATCACCTAAATTCGGATTAAAGATCCCATTAGAACTATTGGGATTAAAAGGAAAAAAATCGAGTGGATTGAGAAAATTGCTGCCAACTACCGATGGATCTACTCCGGCTCGAATATCTAATGTCGGTTCACTTCTACCATTAATCGCTACTGTCGTTCCATCTGATAGGGTTACCGTCTCAACTAAACCATTAACTGGATCTGCACCTACAATTTGAACAAAATTAGGAATTTCTACCTTCCCTGCTGCCAAAATATGTAGAGAAGTTCCTATATACGAATCAAACTTAACATCCCCCAACGAACGAATAATCGGATCTTTCTCACTCACTAACCCCCCTAAACTCCCATCCAGCTTTTCAATCCGAAAATTACCCCCACTCCAGAAATGAGCATCCCCACTCACCTGATTGGCCGATCGCAATACTAGATCCCCACCAGAAAACAAGCCACTCTTGGGATGATTTAAGGCAAAAATATCTACCGCGCGATCGCCCTGAATCTGTAAATTTCCTCCTGCTGCGGCAATAAAAGGCTTAGTTACACTATCCCTCACCTTCACAGTATCCCGTGCCTCTAGGGTTAAATTTCCTCCCGCTAGAAGGCTTCCCGACAAGTCCAGATTCTCTGCTTTAAGGGTTAAATCCTTTGGGACTGATAAATTGCCAGCATTGTTAATATCCCCTGCTTTCTCCCGAAATCGCAAGCCAATGGGAATATTCACCGTCAACAAAGGTGGAGCTTGAGGATTAGATGCGCTAAACTCAAAACCGTGATTAAATAAAATACTATCGGCTGTAGAAGCCACAAATGCCCCCCGCACATCTAGGCGAGCATTAGCCCCAAAAATAATTCCATTGGGATTGATCAGAAATAAATTGGCATTGCCCAAAACGCCGAGAGTCCCCAGGATATTTGATGGATTTCCCCCCGTGACGCGCGTGAGGATGTTTTCAATGGCTGCTGGATTGGCAAAATAAGCGCCCCTTCCTTCAGAGATATTAAATTCTTGAAAACTGTGGA